>CAZCKW010000015.1:2858-13538 GCA_964499375.1 uncultured Dehalococcoidales bacterium | reverse complement strand
TCATCCCTGGCGGGTTAGGAACGCTTGACGAGTTGACCGAGGTACTGACCCTGATACAAACCTATAAGATGAAACCTTTCCCTGTGATACTGTTCAATAGCGGCTACTGGGAAGGTTTTCTGGGTTGGCTGCAGAGTTCAGTCTTGGCCAGAGAATTCATCTCCGAAGGAGATTTAGATTTACTAAGAGTTTGCGATGAGCCTGGCGCAGTAATTGAAATTATTCAGAGATGGTATTCAAAGCATGAGGTTATCGGTAGAAAGGCTCTGGCCCAGTAACAGGATTGCTGCTGGGGTTGAAACACGTGGAAAAACCGCAATTTTACTTATCTTTGATTTGAATTACCAGGCACTGCCTTTCGCCACTAATCCAGGATAACCATATCCTGATACTCGGGTACCGATATCTCCCAGCCAGTTTTTTCCCTCAAATATTCGGCGAACTGCAATGATGCTTCTGCCTCCCCATGGACGACGAACAGGTGGGTGGGTGGTCTTTGGAGAGCTGATAACCATCGAAAAAGTTCATCTCTATCGGCATGGGCAGAAAAACCATTTATCTGAGCCACCCTTGCCCTGACACGGTGCTTCTGCCCCAGTATCCTCACCGTTTTAGCGCCCCCAACGATTTCCCTTCCGAGGGTACCCACTGCCTGATATCCCACAAAGAGAATTCTGCTCTCCTTTCTGGAAATATTGTTAGCCAGGTGATATTTGATCCTTCCTCCAGTGCACATGCCAGAGCCCGCGATTATCATGGCAGACCCTTTTATAGAGTTTATCGCCTTTGACTGGTCTACCGTCCTGACCATGGTAAGGCCGGGAAAGTCGAAAGGTGACTTACCGTGTCGGACGAGCCCCATCATCTCCCTGTCAAACAGTTCGGGATGATGTTCAAACACTTCTGTGACGCTTACCGCCATAGGGCTGTCAACGAAGACCATAAGGTGGGGTATACGGTCTTCAATAAGCAATTGATTCAGGTAGTAGAGAACTTCCTGAGACCTCTCGAGGGCAAAGCTCGGAATAAGTATATTCCCATGAGCCTTTACAGTTGAGTTTACCACATTGGCAAGCTCATTGCCGATGGTTCCCTGGCTCTGGTGTAATCTATCGCCGTAGGTGGATTCTACCAGCACGTAATCCGCCTCATCAAAAAGGGTTGGGTCTCGTAGTATGGGTTTGTTCCAGCGCCCAACATCTCCAGAAAACAGAATGGTTCTCTTTTCTCCATTCTGGCTTACTATGACCTTTATCATGGATGAGCCAAGGATATGGCCAGCATCGTAGAAAGTAGCTGTAACCCCATCACCTACCTGGACTGGTTCACCGTAGTGGGTGGTGGATAATAAGGGGAAGCAAGCCCTGGCATCGTCTGTTGTATACAATGGGACCTCGGAATAAGGACCTTTTCTGCCTTCTTGCTGGTGTCTCTTTCTTTTAAACTCTGCATCTTCCTGCTGAATATTTGCTGAATCCATGAGTACAATTTTAGCAATCTCAGAAGTGCCAGCGGTGCAGTAGATATGCCCGTTGAACCCTTCGCGCAATAGTTTAGGCAGTAGACCACAATGGTCAAGGTGAGCGTGGGTCAGGAGTACGGCATCGAGTGTAGAAGGTGGGAAGGGAAACCTCTCCCAGTTTCTGCCTCTAAGTTCTCTTTCCTGATAAAGCCCGCAATCTACCAGGAATCTGATGTTATTAGTCTCTACAAGGTACTGCGAGCCTGTAACATTCTGTGATGCTCCCAGGAATGTCAGTTTAATATGCATGGTTTTACCTCCAGTCTAGTTTTATCCTTCCATTGGGGTAGATTTTAATACATAGAGTGATTCTAACATTCTTCATTATACAACTAGTTTACCTGTTATGCCTGGGGGTCTTTAATGCCCTTACCAGGAGAAATGTGGTACATACTAGTGTTACCAATCCGAAACCGGCTGCCACCATAAAGATCCAGCTAGTACCAAATTGGACAGCAACATATCCCAGTATACTGGCAGAAAAAGAACCAAGGCCGAAAGAGCAGAAATATGCGGTTCCGTAGAGTCGACCACGCCAATCAGGCGGACTGTAGTCAGCGATTAGGCTGTTGTAGATTGGTTGCCCCATAAAACTAAAAAAGGCAAAGGCGGCGGCAGCAGCCATCAGTGCCAAGCCTTCAGTATTGCCTATGGCCGTGAGTAGAGGTACTGTCGCAATGGCTATTATAAGAGCCAGGCTCTCACGTCGTTTTTTTTCTGAAAGGTAACCTCCCAGGAATTGGCCGCCGACCCCGAAGGCAAATGCTATGCTGGCGAATGAGCCCGCCGCCAGTATGCTATTTAAATTTAGAAAACTAAAATGGACCCGTTCGCTGAGGTATAGAGGTAGGAAGGTAACCGTGCCCCGGTAGATAAAGCCGTTCATGATTGAAGCGCAAAATATAAGTGCCAGTGGCAGGATAAATGGTCGCAGTTCTGCCTTTGACGTGCTCATTTTTATGATTGGTTGCTGGGTTGTGGGCGCTTCGGTACGGTTAAAAAAGAAGAACATAACCGCCAGTAGTATGGCGGGTATGGCAAAAATCAAGTATGATGCCCGCCAGCCGAGGGTGGAGGCAATAACGCTGGCAAGTATCGGGCCCAGTGCGAGCCCTATGTTCCCCCCTACACCTACATAGCCGAAACTCATGCCACGATTGGTGGCTACTCTGGCTATAAAGGCTGAGCCTGCGGGATGATAGATGCCCAGTGATAGACCCAGAGCCAGCAAGGCTATTCTCAGAATCTGGATGTTGGGTGAGAGCCCAATAGCAATGGAGGATACTCCCATTCCCAGGCAGCAAAGCATTAGTAAACGCCTTTCGCTTACCCTGTCGGCGAGGAGACCAACAGGCAAAGCCATGATTCCAAAAGCAAAGCCCATGATATTGGCCAGTGTTCCCAGGACAAACAGGCTAGTTCCAAACTCCTGGGCAATACCAATCAGGACGGCTCCATAGGTCAGTTCCAGAACGTGAACCAAGCCGTGACAGGAGGAGGTGTAAATTACTGCCTGCTTTTCAAATTTCCTCATACCTTTTGCCTGTAATCCTGGTTGCATTAATCTTTAGGAGATATTTTTTAAATTTCCAGGAATGGACTTGTGTAAGTTTATTATATCAGGTTCATATACGTGTGAGCATCGTTGTGAGGACCATCCAAACTACTTCATCCAGCCTGAGTTAAAATGCAGCACAAGCTCAGACTGCCGACATGAGGCTTTTAAGTTTGCAGAAACAGAGAACTATAGTAAAATAGCACAGTTGATTGCTTTCTATAAGAGGTAAAATCTACCAGTCGGAAGGGTAACATAATAGAAGTCATTCGCCAGTGCATAGAATAGAAGTATATTTAAAAAGCCATCTAACAGATGCCCGTGGGGAAAGTCTCCTGCGGGATATACTTGACATTGGGATAAATACTGTCTCCAGCGTGCGTGTGGTTGATATTTACTGGCTTGATGCCAAGCTGAAATCTGAGGAACTGGAACTAATTTGCCGCCAACTACTGGCTGATCCAGTAACCCATGATTACCAGCATGAATACAGGAACAGAGCTGAGCCTGATGAAGGCGTTTGTTCTGTTGAGGTGACCTATAATGCTGGAGTTACAGACCCTGTAGAACAGACAGTGATGAAGGCGGTAAGGGACCTGGGGATTGTTGGCATTAAAGCCGTTAAAACGGGCAGGCGTTATATCATAAAAGGGCAGCTCGGAGACAATGAACTTGAAGTTATCACGACTAGATTACTGGTCAATCCAATTATACAGCATGTAGTCAAGGATAATGTGATGGTCTTTCCAAAAAGGCCTCGGTACCACTTGAAGGTAAAGCAAATTGAGTTTCTTGCTGCAGATGGGGAAAGCCTGTCAGGACTTGCCCGGAGTTTTGGTTTCACCCGTAACGAGATGAAAGCCATTGCTGCCTACTTCCGCAGGTTGGGTCGTAACCCTACTGACATTGAGCTTGAGACTCTGGCCCAAACCTGGTCCGAGCATTGTGTTCATAAGACCTTCAAGGCAAAAATCAAGCTTGGTGAGTATGTAATCAACAATGTGATCGAGAATACTATTATGAAAGCTACCAGAGAGCTTAATATGCCATGGTGTCTTTCGGTCTTTGAGGACAATGCTGGAGTTATTGATTTTGATGGTCAATGGGCTATCTGCTTCAAAGTTGAAACTCACAATCACCCTTCGGCAATTGAGCCTTATGGAGGGGCTGCAACAGGCCTTGGGGGCGTGGTTCGTGATGTGCTGGGAACGGGACTGAGTGCCAAACCAGTCTTTAATACTGATGTTTTTTGCTTTGCTCCCCCCGATTTCCCGTATGATGACCTGCCACCCGGTGTGTTACATCCTCGCATTGTCTTCAAAGGTGTACGGGCGGGTGTTGCCGATTATGGTAACCGCTTAGGCATCCCAACACTTAATGGTGCTGTTAGGTTTGACAAAAGATATCTAGCTAACCCCATGGTTTTTTGTGGCACGGCTGGCATTATGCCCAAGGAGTGTGCATTGATAGGTCGGCAGGAACCGGGTGATATGGTAGTACTTATTGGAGGCCGCACAGGAAGCGATGGAATACACGGAGTTACCTTTGCTTCTGAGAAGCTCAGCGAGAAGTCAAGCGAGGTTTCCTATAGTGCTGTACAGATTGGCAATCCCATTATTGAGAAGAAGATAATTGATGCTCTGATTCAGGCTCGAGAAAGAAAGCTCTTTTCCAGGATAACTGATTGTGGTGGTGGTGGGCTTTCCTCGGCTGTTGGTGAGATGGCTGCTGAAACCGGAGTCATTGTTTATCTGGACAGTGTGCCATTAAAGTATTCTGGTTTATCATACGATGAGATATGGATCTCCGAATCACAGGAGCGGATGGTACTGGCGGTGCCGAAGCGCTGTCTGGAAGAACTTCTGGCTCTTTTTGCCAGTGAGGATGTTGAGGCATCAGTCATCGGAAAATTTACCGATGATCGAAGGCTTAAGCTGTTCTATCAAGATAGTCTGGTTGGTGACCTTGATATGGGGTTTTTACATCAGGGCCGACCCCAGCTTGAGCTTGAGGCATCATGGCAGCCAGTAAAACACGCTGAAACCATCTTTAAGATACCACCAGATTTGGGAGAATCCCTGCTATCAATCCTTAGCTCATGGAATGTCTGTAGCAAGGAATGGGTAATACGTCAGTATGACCATGAGGTACAGGGAAGCAGTGTGCTTAAGCCTCTGGTAGGCAGGAACAATGACGGACCAGGTGATGCTGCTATTATCAGACCATTACTTGGTTCGAAAATGGGGGTAATCATAGCCAATGGTATTAACCCAAACTATGGAGATATTGATCCATACTGGATGGCTGCTTCTGCCATTGACGAAGCACTGAGGCAGGTAATTGCTGTTGGTGGAAATTTGGAGAGGGTGGCTCTGTTAGATAATTTTTGCTGGGGGGATGTCGGCGATACTGAAAACCTGGGAGCACTGGTTAGGGCTTGCCAGGCCTGTTACGATATGTCAATTGCTTATGGCGCACCATTTATTTCTGGTAAAGACAGCCTTAATAATGAACTTCAAATTGGAGGCAAGTCTGTCTCTATTCCCCACACCCTGCTTATATCGTCCCTTGCCGTAATGGCAGATACAGGGCAGGCGGTGTCAATGGACTTTAAGCAGGAGGGTGACCTGGTTTACCTGGTGGGGAAAACCTACAATGAACTGGGAGGCTCCGAGTATTTCATGAATAATGGACTTACTGGCAATAATGTACCTGTGGTCAGGCCACAGCAGGCCAGAGAATTGATGAACAGACTTAGCCAGGCTACAGAAAAGGGTCTGGTCAAAGCTTGCCATGACTTGAGTGAAGGCGGGCTTGGCGTAGCAATTGCCGAAATGGCTTTTGCCGGCCAACTGGGAGCTGTGGTAAGGCTAAGTGGAGTAACATTGGGGCAGCCGATGGATAGAGACGACTTCATTCTCTTTTCAGAATCAAATAGCCGCTTTTTGGTGGAAGTAGCTCCTGAGAACAAGGATAGGTTTGAGGAGATTATGGCCGATACCAGTTTTACTTTAATTGGCAGGGTCACTGCCTCTGAGAGGCTTGAGATATATGGATTGGATGCTAAGAAGGTGATAGATAAGCCAATTGATAAACTTAAGGAAGCCTGGCAGAAACCGCTCAGATGGTAGTAAGCTATGAATAAGGTAAAGGTACTTATACTGCGGGAACAGGGGACCAACTGTGATAATGAAACCGCTTTTGCTTTTGAGCAGGCTGGGGCTGTTACAACGCTGGTTCATATTGATGAGCTAATTCGACATCAGCGAAAACTTGGCGATTTCCAGATAATGGCTATTCCTGGTGGCTTTACCTACGGTGATGATCTGGGCGCTGGCAGGGTACTGGCTAATGAGATTAAACTGAAACTGGGTCAGGAGATACAAACCTTCATTGAAAGCGGCCGACTAATTCTGGGTATTTGCAATGGTTTTCAGGTACTGGTCAAGGCGGGCATACTACCAGGACCGATTGGCAGCCAACAGTTGATAAGCTTTACCAGCAATGATTCGGGCAAGTTCGAATGTCGTTGGGTACATCTTAGGGTCAATGAGGAGTGTCCATGCCTGTTTACTAAGGGCATTGAGCGCCTCTATCTTCCAGTGGCTCATGGTGAGGGCAAGGTGGTTGCCGTCCCCGAGGCTTTGGCTAAAATCAGGGTAGCTTTGTATTATGTTGATGAGATGGATAATAAGGCAGGATACCCTTATAATCCTAATGGCTCGATTGAGAATATCGCTGGCATCTGTGATGATTCGGGGCGCATCTTTGCGGTGATGCCACATCCGGAGCGCTATATCTGGAAAAGCCAACACCCGCAATGGACAAGAAAGGGAGTTGAGGGGAGGGGAGATGGTTTTAAGATATTCGCTAACGCTGTGAAATGGGCTCAGAGCTTATAAACCATCTCTACGTAAAACGGTCAACGGTAGGAATTAAAAAAAACCGCTAAATCCAGTTCAGAATGTCAACGAATCCCAACCATCTTTCAGGAGTTGGGATATTACTGAACCGACATATATGACCTTAAAGCCTGCTTCTTCCAGCATACCGGTTATTCCATACTCATCGGAACATGCCTTGCAGAATAGAACCTCGATACCAGCTTTCATGCAGTCCTTTAATTTTAACTGTACCTCAGTGTCATAAGCGGCGAGTTCCTCTGCTGGACCAAAGACGATAATTTTAACTTCATCCATCCAGGGTTTGGTAGCCGCGTTAAATGCATATCTGAGCCCTACTCCTGCTGATGCTTCCTTATCCCTGCTGGTTACAACCACGAAAACCTTATTTGCCATTTTTTATTCCTCCCTTCACATCTTTGGCTGTCGTCATTCACCAGATTCCACTTAGATTTAGCGTTAATACCAACACGTTATTTACTTGCGCTTCTTATGAAGTGCCAGGATGTTATATCGGTAATAGGAGCTAATAAAGCTTAAAGCAACAGCTAATTTTTATTTACCTCTGGTAATACTGCTTGCTACCTGATAACCTCGCAAGCCTCTTCGATCGGTCGGCGTCCCTTGGGAGCTGGGCTTTCGGCGGAATAGCCGACGGGTATGAAAGCAACGATATCCATTTCAGGGGGCACTTTGAGGATTTTTTCTATTTCCCCCTTGGCTTGTATGGGACCCGTCATCCATATTGCGCCCAGACCTACCTGGTACAAAATCAACAGCAAGTAAGCAATGGATGAAGATGTCGACTGGATGCGGCTGTTGGCGATATTACGCCACTCACGTATCTGCCCTGCCTTTGGGTCAATCTTTTCCCGGGCGGTTAAAATTTGATCGATACTTGAGTGATACCTGGTAGAGGCCACTGCAATAGCTGCCGGTGCATTACGGAAAATGCTTGCCCTCTCCAGCATTCTGGCAGCATCATCACCAAATTTATTAGCTTCAGGCCATGAGGCTATCTGGTCAGCGCCGGCTTGAACTGCATCAGCGATAGCGGTGATGGTATCCTGATTGACAATGACATAAAAGTACCAGTTTTGCTGATTGCCCGCGTTAGGTGCCCATGTGGCTAACTGTAGAGCCTGCAGCAATAATTCTTCGGGGACCTTTTTATCCTGCCAGCTGCGGATAGAACGCCGGCCTTTGATTAACTTCTCTAAATCCGTTAAATTCCATTGATATATTCTCCTTTCTAAATAATTTCTGGTATTTATTGTAGCCGATAATGATGTTTACCTGCAATTGACCGGATTAATTAGCTCCCTGGTTCTTCATCTTCCTGGTGGCGAGCGCTATGCTGCCCACCGCCCCTACCAGAAAAGCGGCGGGACACAGAAAAACAGCAATGCAAAAGCATACCACACCAAGGGCATTAATTAGATGGCTTAATATTACGATGTGACCGGTAATTACTCCCAATGCGTAAAAAACATTGTGCAAAATTACAAAGACAAAGAAACCTACAACTGATACTCCCAGTAGTATTAGTAACTTTTTCAACTCTCGCAGGGTATATGTAAATGCAATCACTGGAATGGTAGCAGCCAGGAAGCACAGCACTATACCTGGTATATTATCACTAATGCCAACGATAAAAGCGGCTATCAGCAATGCACAGAATATCGCTGTTAGTATGAGTGTCGTTTTCCGGTCCCTTTTTAATACCCGAACCTGCTCCTGGAAGAACGCCCTTAGCGCCTCACAATGGAGAATCCTGCTGGCTCTACTCCAACCCATAATTTACCTCCTCTCCTTGCTTAATCAGCATATCATATTGGCAGCAGGAGGCAAAATATATTGATATTGTGGCTGGATTTACCTCTTATTATTGTCATTATTAGGAGAACAAGCAATGTGCAGTTAATTAGCAAACCAGGCACTTGTATCCCTGTCTCTGCTGCTAAGTCTTTCTATCCCGGGTGGAATCAGCCAAGAGACGATTTACTTTATTCTTTAGGTTCTTGGTTTCAAAAGGCTTGGTAATATAAGGAGCATTGGTCTTAGTGAGAAACGCTTTGGTATCTGCTGCCATGGTATCGCCTGTGATAAAGACTACTTTCTTAGCTAAAGATCGGTCCATATTCTGGATATGCTTAAAAAACTCGCTGCCACTGGTGCCTGGCATCTTGATATCTGCTAGGACAAGGTCAAAGTCTTTGTTCTTTAGCCTCTCCAGGGCAGTATCGGCATTATCTGCAGACTCTACCTCATGCCCTTCATCGCTTAACAGTTTACTTAGGAATTGTCTGACTATTAGTTCATCATCTATTATTAATATCCGAGCATTGACTATTCTTTCAAGCTCATCCATAGCTGGTGCTGCTGACTCTATTTGTTTGTCTTCACGGATAATTGGTAACTCTACAATGAAGGTGGCTCCCCTGCCTGGTGAGCTCTTAGCATATAAATGGCCATTATGCTCTGATATGATCCCATGGCACATACTCAGACCAAGACCTGTTCCTTCGCCTACCTCTCTAGTGGTAAAGAAAGGATTGAATATTTTATCTAGATTCTCCCTGGTAATGCCCGGCCCGTTATCTTTAAAGGATATTTGTATAATATCATCCATTGTCTCCGTTCTTATCAGCAGATTTCCCTTGCTGTGGGCCAGGTTCATCTCAGTTTCAGCATTGATGATTATATTGAGGAACACCTGCTGAATTTGTCCGGGGTCAGCCACAGTCCAGGGCAAATCAGATTGGAATTGGGTTGTGACCTTTATATTATTGGTCTTCAACGAATAAGTGCGTAATTCAAGCGTGGTTTCGATAATCTCGTTAATGTTGGTGTATACTCGCTTTGGCTTATGCTGACGGGCAAATGCAAGCAGTCTCTTCACAATGCTCGCTACCCGCTGTGCTCCGTTGTTGATGATCTTCAGTTGCTCCTTGATTTCCTCAGGAAGGTCTTTTTTCTCCACTAGCAGCTCGGCGAAGCCGATAACGCCGACCAGAGGATTATTTATCTCATGGGCTATGCCTGATGCCATCTCACCAACAGAAGCAAGGCGGCTGGTGAGTTGTGCCTTTTGCTCTATTTCCCTTTTCTCTAACTCTGCCTGCTTCTGTTCAGTAATGTCTCTGATTACCTCAATGAGTGAAAATCCACCATCTGAGGTTGGGAGAGTAGCAATTGCCACGTCGTAAGCCCTCTTTTTGGTAGCGGTTGTGAAATGAAATTTCTTTTTACTTTTACCAGGAAAGGTTTCCTTGGGGCAGAAGGAACATGGGGAGCTTTTACCTAGAACACTCCAGCAAGGCTCACCGTTCTTGTTACCAAAGCTATCTATAGCCGAGCTATTCATGAACTGTACGTGGTAGTTTGAGTCTATGATCATTACGTAGTCAGTCATACTGTTCAGCCATGTTTCCAGCTTATCTTTCGATTGCAGAACATTCCGGTAAAGGCGGGCGTTTTCCAACTTCATCGCCATCTGACCAGCCAGAGCATGAATTAGCTGCTTATCTTCCAGGGTATATGGCTGTTCGGAAAGTTTTCGGCTTAGAATAACCAGACCTGAAAGCTTGTTATCTTGCGTTTTCAAAGGTACCAGCAACTCTGCATTTGCCTTTTCAAGAGCTTCCCTTTCTATGTCACCAATGATTTGTAGCTGGGGCACCAGCTCAATATCCTGAGTG
>CAZCKW010000015.1:0-2758 GCA_964499375.1 uncultured Dehalococcoidales bacterium | reverse complement strand
AGTCGTACCTGTTACGGTAAAACCATTTGTCCACTCTTTGTTGAACTACTTGCCATAGCGGATACATAATGGCGGCAAGTACAATAAGCAGTATAGCATAGGTCCACAAGGATAAATCCCTTCCTGAAGCCATACGGATGATTAAGAGGAAGATACCTATAAATGGAAGAGCAGTTAACGTGGTTGTTAGGACGTAGGCGATGCCTTTGCGCAGGACAAGGTGGATATCCAGAAGACTATGCCTAGCAATGGCTACTGTTGTCAGCGAGCATAAGATTATAGTACCAATTATGGAGCCAGGGTACAGAGGTAAACCTATTACTGGTAAAATGTCGAATATTCCCCCAATCAGTAAAATTACCATCCCTGCAATGATATAGAGAGAGCGGTTCCTGATTTCAGCCCGGGATGAAGTCCTGTAACCCTTAATGAAATTCCAGAGAGCTATTATGGTCAATCCGTAGGCAAAGAGAATATGGAAAGGCAGAAGAGGACCGAATACGGGAGCATAACCATAGGGTTTGGTCTGCATACCGGCATGGAACAGATTTGTTGTTGCCAGGGGAATTGAAACGAAGCAGATAACATAGAGAGTCGGTATGATCCAGCTGCGTACTCGCATGGAGTTGTAGCGTACGGAGAAGTGGTAGAAGAGAACATTGGTAAAAAACACAATAGGAGTGATCCATCTCTCCCAGAGAAGGGCGTGCTCAATGTCTGGACTGGACCGCATGCTAAAAATAATGATACCCCAGGCTGATAGGCACAGGAGAAAGAGGGCGAATATACGGTGAGTAAAACTGTTAAAGTTACCTTTTAATACTGTGATTATTAAAATCAAGCAGGCGGCAGTCTGGACAAGTGGAAGCAACAGATAGGTATTCAAGACATTTCGCCTATTGATGAGATCTTGTTTAACTCAAGGAGTTCCGCCAGAATAGCGTCTGAAGGATTCACATGGGCTGGTTTAAGGTGAGCCAGGTCAGCCCCGGCTTTTCGTTTTGCCTTGTAATACTGTTGGAATGCCCCTCTGGGCAAAAAGTCGAGCCTTAACGGCCGTATTCCCAGCATGTTTTCCAGGTCTCGGTAATTTCGGTTAACGGCAACTAGTTTCTCGTGGACTAGATTTTCCAGTTTACTGGCTTCTATCTCTTCTTTAGGTTCTATGTAAAGATGCAGGATGGGCTCATCATTATTTATGTACTCTTTTCGGATTACCCAGTCCTCGTATTTTACCCCCGTATTGGCGATAGCCTGCCAGATTGCCTTCTCATCCAGTCTGGTGAAACCGGCGATATCTATAATGTCATCGGCACGGCTCTCGAAAACCATCTGCGGTAGCTTAATCCCTGCCTCCAAGTCTTCCAGGGCAACAATTCTGATAAGGTCACCAGTTTTGTATCTCATGAAGGGCATTCCATAAAAACTGGAAAATACTACCTCGTACAGTTTCCCCGGCTCAAGCTCGTCGATGAGGACGGGAGAGGGTACGTAGCTGTGGTCATCGCGCCACTTGAGCCATTCATCTTCGGGAATAAACTCCCAAAATGAATTCATCGGGAAAAAGGTCATGGTTTGTTTATTCCATGCCTGAGTCGCGATAGGGCCGGATTCACTGCAGGCATACATCTCCAGGGGGTTTTCCCCCCAATAATACTCCAGCTTTTTGCGATAAATACCGGTATCCATGCCGTACCCAACAAGACCTTTGAGAGGCCAAAGGTCTTTAGGAAGCAAATTCCTGTGAGCCCACTTGCTGTGAAGCCATGCCATGAGCAGCCGCCGCATTATCTGGGGATGCAGCATGCTTCGGCTGAGCTTCATCTTTCCCGACCCTTCGGTGAAGCTTTCACCCATTTTTATTAAGACGCTTGTTAAAGAGCTCATGATATCAACCCCGTTACGTAGCGCCATGCCGAAACCAAGGCGCGTCCTTTCCTCGAAGGTTAAATTTTCACTGTCTCCGAGGGGTGGCATAGGGCGCATATCAATTTGCTGTACCATAGCCTCGAGGAAAATACCCGAAGAATAGGGGCGAGGGGGCATATTATGCAGTGCCCGCATACCCATCCTTATGTTTACCTCGCCTTTTTTTCTGGCACTTGCCAGTATGAGTATAGATACTCCATACCTGGCATGTACATCAAGGCTCTTTAAGGTATAGGGTATCCACTTAAAAGAACCGCCTCTACCTGATGTGTGGACCCAGCGGTAAGGCTTAACTGCCAGTACATCTTCATTCTGCTCATTGAAGAAAACGGCATAGTCATCGTAGGTAGTCAGGGGGACCGTCTTGCGAAATTCCGAAATATCTTTAGGTTTATTTGGCATGAATTTCTTGGCCAGGTTGCTCTCACTGACCAAATCTATTTGCTCCATCAATAGTTGTTCCTGTATCTCCATAAACTCTGGTAGAGTTAGGTCGAGGAAACCGCAATATCTTTTCCAGATATTCTCCTGATTGCCCGTCTCAAACACCTTATCTCTTTGTATCATATAAATAATATCCCCTTTCAATACAAAATCGTTGGAGTACAGTATATTCAAAATTATGCCGACGTACAATAGTTTTTGGATATATATTAGGGAAAATGAATATCTATCCCTACCTGGGATTAATCTGAGATTGCTAAATCCCATAGGTGCTATTGGGGGTGGGAATGAGTCTATTCTAATTGAATAATGAGCCTGAACAAAAGGATATCAGGCAACCCGGTTAACAAATCTTGAGATTTGTTGAAAGAGATTGGAACGAGCA
>CAZCKW010000014.1:0-13939 GCA_964499375.1 uncultured Dehalococcoidales bacterium | reverse complement strand
ATGTTTCGGATTTCTTAGCCCGGTAGAAATCAATAATCAGGTTATTGCTTATCTTAATCAGCCAAGCAAGAAACGGACTGGCTGTCTTTTTATACCGGCTAATTGCCTGCCATGCTTTGATAAAGACCTGCTGCGTGAGGTCTTCGGCATCGGCAGTATTGCTTACCCGGTAGTAGATATGCCTGTATACCCGGTCAACGTGCAAATCGTAGAGCCTCCCGAAGGCATTGCCATCACCATCTATAGCTCTGTCTACCAGTTTTTCAATATCAGATGATGTATCACTAGTGCTGTATTTCTGCAACTGGCCTTCCTCTTTACTAAACGAATGAAGAGTAGCAATTGTTACAGGATTAGCAAGAGAGCATAATCCTCTAGCCAATTTTAGACGAATAGATTGCCTTGTGTCCATGTGAGAGGTGGGTTTCACCTGCACCGACTCCCCGCCTCCGCCGCAAAGAACTAGAGGCCGTAATAGAGTCCATCGCATACGGACTAGGCTTTTATTTGGAAAAAGCAGAAGTATTGCCCAAGAATCTCTCCATGATCCTATCTATAAAACCAAAAGGTATCGACCAAGAAGGAGACTTATATATGCGTTACGAAAGCCATACAAATCTATTCAAAATACCGATGTAGCATGAGGGAAAGAGAGTTATCGGCCAACTTACGATAAGACTCCATCGTCTGATACCGTACTTTGAACCTCAAAACGAAGTGTCTATTAAAACACTACCGCCAAGGCCCGCCGCTCTCGAAGGTTATGGAAGATAATTTCGGTAGGATGGAGACGGGGCCTCCCTCGTCTCCACCAAGTAGTAGTAACAACGCTAGCGTTTTGCCGCTAGCGTTTTTTGTTTGGATAGGGCTATATAGTGAGACTGAAAGCCAGTTTAACAATTTTGTACTATGGTACGCTTCGGCCTACCTGAGGGGATTCGGACTAAATCAGACAAATACGAAAGCTGAACGGTAGTCAACCCACCAGTTCTTCCAGCAATATCACCGCCGCCTGTTTATCCAGTGGCTGGTTGTTGTTGCCGCATTTTGGCGATTGCACACAGCTCGGGCAGCCGTCCCGGCAGGGACATTCCCTGATGAGCTTCAAAGTGGCCTGCCAGAGCTGTTCCACTATCTCAAATCCCTTCTCGGCAATGCCGATGCCACCGGGGTAAGCATCGTAGATAAAGACTTGTGCCTTCCCGGTGTCAGGGTGAAAAGGAGTTGAAACTCCGCCGATATCGTTTCTATCGCACAGCGCAAACAGTGGAAGTATGCCAATAGAGGCGTGCTCGCAGGCATGCAGGCCGCCATGAAAATCCAGCCCAGCGCCAGCTATCCTGTCAATCGCCTTCGGTGGCAGGTCGAACCACAGTGCTATGGTGGCAAAATTCTGTGGGGGCAAATCGAGTGGTTCCTCTCCCACAACCTCCTCGGTAAACTGTTTTTTCCTCTTGAAGCCAACTACCGTGGTGGTAACATCGACGTCTCCCAGGTAGACCTTTACCCCGCGGCAGTCCTTCTCCCTGGCTACTTTCACAACTTTGAGGTCGGTGATGTCCCTGGTCTGAGTATAGTAATTGACCGAGGTTGGCTTCGCCGAGGCGGTATGTCCGGCTAAATCGAGTTCTGTTATGAGATAAGATTCACCCTGGTGAAGATAGATGGCGCCGGGGTGTATTTGAAAGAAAGCGACGCTGGCTTCCACGGTCTCCAGCAGGCAGCCCCGGTAAATATCAATAACGGCGTAGCTCTGCCCCGATGTTGACCTTATGCTTACATCCTGAGCGGGATAGGTGATGGTGGGAGAGAGATACCATTTTTCCTGGCGTTTCCTGAGCTTGTTTTCCTGTTCCAGTTCAGCCAGTGCCGCATCGGCTCCGCCCCCGAAGAAATCTTTATCCCTCTCGACTATGGGCCTCTCCCAGGCGGCACAGAGGAGGTGTGGCTTTAAAATATGCGGGTTCCCGGAATTGATAAGCGCGTTGTCGAAGTTCCTGCCAAAGAAGTAATCCGGATTGCGCATTAAATACTGGTCAAGCGGGTTGTCCTGCGCGATAAGAAAGCTCAGTGAACCGCCCGTGCTTCGCCCGCTGCGCCCTGCCTGCTGCCAGGTGCTGGCGATGCTGCCGGGATAGCCGGTAAGCACCGTGGAATCTAAATCGCCGATATCGATACCCAGTTCCAGTGCGGTGGTCGATACCAGGCCGAGTAGCTGACCTTCAAGGAACTGCTGCTCGATCTGGCGCCTATCCCCGGCAAGATACCCTGCCCGGTAGGGACTGATTCTATCAGCAAGCGCGGGAGGCAACAGGTCTTTAGTGTACAGGCAAATAAGCTCGGTTAGCTTACGGGTCCGGGCAAAGACCAGGCTGCGGATGTTCTTCCGGATTAGCTGGCTGAAAAGAGAGGCAGCCTCGCTGCTAGGGCTGCGACGACTGCTGTTAGCCTTATCGATAGTTGGTGGATTCCAGAAAGCGAAGTGCTTTTCTCCGTGGGGTGAGCCGTCACGGGTGATAGCCTCGAAGGGCAGACCGACCAGGTTTTGAGCGTGCTCACCGGGGTTGGCAATGGTCGCCGAGCAGCAAATAAACCGGGGACTGGAGCCGTAAAGGGCGCAGAGACGGCGTAACCTTCGCAGGACATTGGCCGTATGAGAGCCAAAAACACCACGATAAACATGAGCCTCGTCAATCACCACGTATTTAAGATTGTGAACCAACCTGGACCATGATTGGTGGTTGGGCAAAATGCCGAAATGCAGCATATCCGGGTTGGTAAGTACCACCCTGGCCTGCCTTTTTATACGGGACCTGTCGGACTGTGGGGTATCGCCATCAAAAGTGGCCAGCGCTGCTTCGGAGAGAATCTCAGGACAGGCAATCTGTTTCAGGCTGCGTAGCTGGTCCTGTGCCAGGGCCTTGGTGGGGAAAATATAGATAGCGCGACTGTCCCTATCAGCCAGAATCGCTTCCAGCGTTGCCAGGTAATAGCACAAACTCTTGCCGCTGGCGGCGGGAGTGGCAATTATCACGTTCTTGCCGGCAAGGATATTGTTCAATGCCTGTGCTTGATGGCTATAAAGGGCGGACATGCCCAGTGATTCCAGGCGCGCTTCAAGCGTGGGGTGCAGGGGCTTATCCAGTTTGCCGGAGGTCGCCTTTTGTGGTGGGATATACTCGGTATGGACGACCTGCTGCTGGTAATCAGGTAAAGCAGCCAGGTGGTGAAGAAAGCCAGCAGCATCCATTTACCGCTCAAAAGGCAGGGAAAACCTCTGCTTCGGAATCAATCAGCTCCAGTTCAGGGTAGTTCTGAACAATGAACCTTATTATGGTGGACAGGGTCTCGTCGGCGTGTCTCCTGTGGTTGCTGACACAGGCTATGCCCAGGGTAGCTCTCTGCCATAAGTCTTGATTGTCAATCTCAGCCACGGAAACATGGTAGCTATTCTGTAGCCGTGCGATGATGGACTTGATTACCGCCCGCTTGCCTTTAAGGGACTGATTCCCGGGGATGCGGAGCTCTATCCGGCATACACCAATATTCATCTGTCGTTAATTAGCTGCTTGCTGTTGTTTAAACCGGGATACATCTGGCGGCAGCAGGCCGGCTGCCTACGGAACAGCAACGCTCATCGAGTACCCGCTCGATATAGCTAATATACTCGGTGAGCATACTCCAGTCAAACTATACTTGAGATAAGGCGTTAATATTCTATGATATTGTCACCTGCCCGCTTCACTTATATCCGTTTTTCCTCTATTATATTGTTGAGGTTTGAAATTGCCAATGGAACCAGAAACGCTGGAATGGCTTGAGGACTGTTTGAGAATACTTGACCAGAGCAGACTTCCTCAGGTGCAGAGCTTTATTGACCTGTCTGACTACCGTGATGTGGCACTGGCTATCAGGGAGATGAAGGTTAGAGGTGCACCGGCCATCGGCATAGCCGCCGCCTATGGAATAGCCCTGGGAGGGCAAGCAATAGAAGCGGCGAGCAGGGATGAGTTCCTCACCCGATTAAATCAGGTTATACAGACGTTGTCTGCTACCAGGCCTACTGCTGTCAACCTGTTCCGGGCTATCGGCAGGATGAAAGAGGCGGCTGCCAGAGGCGATAATATTGATGAGATGAAGAAAATGCTCGTTAATGAAGCAAAGCAAATCCACAGTGAAGAAATAGAGGCAACCAGGAAGCTCAGCCGGATAGGTGCCGGGCTTATTAAAGACGGCTGTACCATTCTCACTCACTGCAACGCCGGTTCTTTAGCCACCGCTGGCTATGGCACTGCGCTGGGTGTAATCAAAGCTGCTGAGGAGCAGGGAAAACGTATAAGAGTCATCGCTACGGAAACTCGTCCTGTTCTCCAGGGGGCCAGGCTTACCGTCTGGGAATTGAAGCGGGCAAACATTCCAGTGACCTTAATCACTGATTCCATGGCGGGCTATTTTATGCGCCAGGGCGAGATAGACTTTGTTATCGCTGGCGCCGACAGAATTGCTGCCAGTGGTGATGTGGCTAATAAGATTGGCACCTACTCTCTGGCTGTATTGGCCAGAGAGAACAGCATTCCCTTCTATGTGGCTGCGCCAATGAGCACCATTGATTTTTCCCTGGTTTCAGGGGACGAAATACCTGTTGAGCAGCGGAATCCCGAAGAGGTGACCCATATTCAGGGGGTGCCTATTGCGCCGGAGGGGACAGAGGCTGCTAACCCTGCTTTCGATATAACCCCTCATAATTATATCAGCGCTATCATCACTGAAAGGGGTATAATAAAAGAGCCTTTTATTGATGAATTAGTAAAAGCTGCTGCTTGAAGTGCGGGTGTCACCAAAGCCGTTTTTTAAGGTAAAGAGTAACCAGAGGGGGTGATAGATATGGAGCTTTCTCCATTAGCAAGGGAGAGACTGGCCAGGATAGGAGCTCTGTCGCCGGAGGAAAGAGAGGGTATGAGGCGTTCAAACGAGCTTGATTTCATGCTCTCGCAGTATTTTAAGGGAGAGCTTGGCTCCGAGGAACTGTGGAAGAAGCTGAAATCTCTTGAAGGCCAGAGCGATGAATCCATTGTAAGAGAGGCACAGGTCAAGCTGGTTGATACGCTCCGGTTACAGATGGGCCAGGAGGATTTTGAGCAGCGCCGCAGCGCCATTGTAGCCCTGGAGACGATGAAGGGCGGGGGGAAATATTCCAGTCTGGAGATGATTTTCAATTCAATCGAAGACCTGCGACAGAAATATACACAGGCGAAGGAGCAGGCATACGAGCAACTCAAAGCAGGTATAGCAGAACAGCTTCAGGCAGTAACCCAACAGGCGATCAGGCAGGGTATGAAGATTGATGTGGAAAGCTCATTGGATGCCAATATTAAAAATAGCCCGCAGTGGAAGGGTTTCATCTCTGAGCACGAGAAAGCATCCGGGGAAATGTTTACCGGCTACATAGCCAGGCTGCGCGAGCTTATATAGATGATTGAGGGAGGTAGCTTTCATCTCCCAGTATTCTCGGGGACATTCAACGTGAGTTATTCTGTGAACATTTGATAAAACAAATATATAATTTGCAACAAAATCCTCTATTGATTATAATCAATATGGTCATTATAGGCATAATGATCATGGGGGTTAATAATGCTTAAGAAGATATCAGCACAAAAAGCCAGGCAGAGGTTTGGAGAGATGATGGATGAGGTTCGTCTCAAGGGAGACAGATATATTATAGAGAGGGGAAATAGACCGATGGTGGCAGTGATGCCTGTGGAAGAGTATGCTGCATGGGAGGAGAGCAGGGAAAGGCTTTACGGAAAGGTCAGACAAATAAGGGGAAAAATCAAGGATGTGTCCTCAGAAGTGCTTGAGGGCGAGATCAAGGAAGCTATAGAAGCAGCAAGAAGTTTTAATCAGTAGATATTTCTTATGCTTAAAATTGTTTTGGATGCTAATGTATTCGTCAGCGCCTTGTTAAATCCCCACGGTAAACCAGCCCAAATCCTTAATTATGTTTTTGAAAACAGAATTCGCCTTTTCGCTTCGTTGCATATTCTTAGAGAACTGGAGCGGGTCTTAAGCTATCCAAAGTTGGTGAACAGGCACAGGTTAGATAGGGAAGAATTAAAGGGATTTATCTCTGACCTTTTAAGTATAGTATCACTGGTTGAGGAGAAGAAGATAATTGAGGTAATAAGGGAGGACCCTTCGGATAATCATTATTTATCCTGTGCCTTCGAGGCAGAGGTAGATTTTATCATCTCGGGGGATGTTCATTTGCTGAACCTGGGAGAATATGAAGGAATTAAAATAATTACGCCTGCGCAGCTTTTAGAGATAATTAAAAGGGAGGGAAAAGCTTGATGCCTGAAGTGAAAATAGGAATTATTGGTGGAAGTGGCCTTTACCACCTGAAGGGGATGACTGAGATAGAAGAGGTGAAGGTTAGCACACCTTTTGGCGAGCCCAGCGATGATATTGTACTGGGAAATCTGGAAGGTATAAAGGTTGCTTTTCTTCCCAGACATGGAAAGGGACATCGGATTTATCCCGGTGGGCTTCCATCTAGGGCAAATATCTACGCTTTGAAATCTCTGGGGGTGGAGAGGGTTATCTCGGTGGGAGCTGTGGGCAGCCTGAAAGAGGAAATAAAGCCACTGGACCTGGTTGTCCCTGACCAGCTAATCGACAATACCAAGGGCAGGGACAGCTCTTTCTTTACCAGTAGCATAGTGGCTCATGTTGCCTTCGCAGAGCCTTTCTGCCCTGAATTAAGCCAGGTTTTATTTAAGGTAGCTACCAGTGCAGGGGCAACGGTGCATAAGGGCGGCGTTTATGTGGCTATAGAGGGACCACAGTTTTCCACCAGGGCTGAATCGCAGATTTACCGCTCATGGGGTGCCGATATTATAGGTATGACAGTCGTGCCGGAAGCAAAATTAGCCAGGGAAGCTGAAATGTGTTATTCCATGCTCGCTATTGTCACGGACTACGATTGCTGGCATCCCAGCCATCAATCAGTGACGACCGAGATGATTCTGGCCAGCCAGAAGAAGGGTATTGCCACTGCCAGGGAAACCCTGAGACTGGCGATTCCCGAAATCCCGCAGGAGAGGAGTTGTGACTGCTCTGTTGCGCTAAAGAATGCCATTGCTACATCGCCCGCGCATATACCGGATAAGACAAAGGCAGATTTGGCGCTGCTTATCGGGAAATATCTAAAATGAGTGTAAAATACATCCGGTCATTGTGGATAAAAATATGACAGGAAAGATATCAGACGGATTTCAATTTAATTGCCTGCCTACAGCTATCGGCAGCATGCCTCACATAGACCCCGATGAGGCTTGCTCCGTTGTCAGGGAATATCTTCCTGATATACCTGCCTGGCCTCAGTTGCCCAGGCGCTCCTCAAAGGAAAGTATATACGCTCAGTTCAGCGAGGGCTTCCCCGGAATAGTGATAGACGAAGGCAAAGTCCACGTTGAGCCGTCGGCCAACTTCGATACCGGGCTGGAACAAGTTTACATCGATTGTGAGGAGGGTAATCCTGTTAAATATAGCGTTTCCGCTGAGTATGCCGCTGGACTTCACTGTTTGCTGGCAAAAGGTGAAAGGCGGGGAATAGTCAAGGGACAGATAATAGGTCCTATCACCTGGGGGCTTACCGTTACCGACCAGGCTGGCATGGCTGTCCTGTATGATGAGACACTGATTGAAGTAATGGCCAAGTTCCTGAGGCTGAAAGCAGCCTGGCAGGAAAACGCTTTAAGGAAGATATCACCCAATACTATTATCTTTGTGGATGAGCCATATCTGGTCTCACTGGGCTCGGCTTTTGTATCCATTCCCGTTGAGAAAGTAACTACCCTATTGGAAGAAGTATTTCAGGGAATTGAGGGGCTGAAAGGAGTTCATTGCTGTGGCTATACTGACTGGGCTTTACTGTTGAACAGCACAGCGGATATTCTTAGCTTCGATGCTTATAATTATGCCTCCTCTCTTAGCGCTTATACTGAGGAAGTAAAAGCTTTCCTGGAGCGTAAAGGCACTATCGCCTGGGGGATAGTCCCCAATGATGAAGAATCTCTGGCCAAAGAATCTGTTTCCAGTCTGAGTGACCGCCTGGGTGAAGCGATAGCTCCCTTTACCAGGAATGGCATTAGTTTCAGGCAAATCTTAAGTCAGGCATTGCTAACTCCCTCTTGTGGTCTGGCAGGCTTATCACCCGAGGCGGCGTGTAAAGCACTGGAACTGGTAGCCGACTTATCTAATGGCATAAGGAAGAAATACACGGTATAATCAGGAGCAGGCGAAATGGAATGTCAGCTTGAGCTCAACAAATCCAGGTGCAATTGTACTTATGAGCCATGTCCCAGAAAAGGGAAGTGCTGTGAGTGCATTCGCTACCATTGGGAGCTCGGTGAGCTCCCGGCATGTTTATTCCCTCCGGAAGTGGAAAAGACTTATGACCGTTCGCTGAGCAAATTTATTTCAATCTACAGTAGCAAGGTATGAATAAGAAAAGGATTGCTGAACTGAAATATCGCCAGCGAGGGAAGAAGCTCAGAGAAAAAGGGAAAGCTCAGGCTCAAGCCGGGGAATAATGAAGCGGGTCCTCCTTCTGACTGGCAAACCGGGCACAGGCAAGACCGCCCTCATCAAAGAAGCCATAAGCAAGACGAAAATCAAGGCTGGCGGATTTTACACTGAGGAGATACGGACTCGTGGGGTAAGACAGGGATTTAGGATCATCACTGTTAATAATCAGGATACCATACTGGCACACGTTAATGTCTCCAGCCCTTATCGGGTAAGTAAATATAAGGTGGATGTTGAGAATCTAAATAGAGTTGGCGTTACCGCCCTTCAACAGGCACTGAAGGGTAGTGACCTGGTGGTAATTGATGAAATTGGGAAGATGGAGCTTTTATCTCCACAGTTTAAGGAAGCGGTGCTGCAGGCGATAAGCAGTGGGGGAAGGGTTATAGGCACTATTATGCTTGGCCCTGACCCCTTTGCCGATGAAATCAAGCACCGTCCTGAAGTATGGCTGCTTCTGGTGACCAGGGATAATCATGAAAGGGTTTTGGGGGAAGTCCTGAACTGGCTGGAGATACCTGACAAATGAGAATCACGCTTAAACCATTAGGTGATGTGGATAGTGAGGTAGTAAGGGAACTTGGAGAAAAAGTCAACCTTGTTTTCCTTTGCCCGGTGAAAGTAGTGGAAGTAAAAGCAGGTTTCAGCTATCTGGCTCACGCGTATAACCAGGAGAGAAGGCAGTATCTGGCCTCAAAATTGCTGGAGTCATTAAGTGTTTTACCCAGGCAGAGGAAAGAGAAGGTTGTGGGTATAGTTGATGTGGACCTGTATACTCCGAGGCTTAATTTTATTTTCGGTGAAGCTGATATTAACTCCAGCACTGCAATAGTATCCTTATGTCGGTTAAGACAGGAGTATTACGGCTTGCCGGCGGACAGGAACCTCTTTATAGAAAGAGCTACTAAAGAGATAGTTCATGAACTGGGGCATACCTTTGGTCTGGGACACTGCCACAATGCCAGGTGTATTATGCACTTCTCCAACAGCCTGGCAGACACAGACTGGAAGGACGTCATTTTTTGCCCTGAGTGCCGTCCCAGAATAATTCCATTGACGTGATCCGGCGTGGATGAGCAATTTACCGGAGCAATTGCACTTCACGAATCAGACAGACACAGGAAATTGAGGATGTATATTATCAACACTATGCAGGTCAATACGACCTTTTTGAATCTTAGGTATAATGGGCAGGTGTTAAAATAGCAAGGAGGTTAAATATAATGAAGGTTTATGATATAAGCAAGCTGAGAAATTTAAGCCAGGAGGAGCAAAATCAACTGCTAAAGGATGCTTATGATCTGGGCTTCAAGTATGAGCATGATTACCATGGATGTTCGCAGTCGGCGTTTGGTGCGCTGCAAGAGCTATTCGGTATAGCCAGCGATACTACCTTTAAGGCTGCATCTGGACTTGCCGGTGGTATAGGGCTCTCCAGTCAGTCAGCCTGTGGTGGACTTATCGGCTCGTGCATGTTTCTGAGCATGCTGTATGGCAGAGAGAGGGATAAGATTGAAGACCCCGATGGGTCTCGATTTGTGGCATATCATACCTGCAATAAGATGTTGGAGAAATACCTGCAGGAGTGGGGGACCACTGAATGTGGTGAAATCCAGAAGATTAAGTTTGGCGGCAGGCGCTTCAAACTTCTCGATGCTAAACAGTTTGAGGAATTCATCTCGCTCGGAGGGCATAAGAATATCTGTCCTGATGTCGTGGGAAAAGCGGTCATGTGGTGCGCTGAGGTTATCCTGGATAAGGAAAGTGGAGGCAAAGCTTAATTTTACCAATTAACAGTCATACAAGGTCCTGGTTATTGGTTTACAACTGGTAATTGTTGTAGAATGTAAAATGTAAGATTATGCTGTATAATGAAACCAGGGGAAATTAAGATGCCTGAGAGGAAGGGAACGATATTAATTGTTGATGATGAAGTGTCAATCCAGATGCTTCTCTCTAAAATGCTATCAGGCAAGGGATACCATTGTGAGATGGCTGGTGATGCCGGACAGTCACTGAGTAAGCTGGCGGCGGAGCCGGTGGACCTGGCGCTTCTGGATATTAAAATGCCGGGCAAGTCTGGTATAGAGCTGCTCTCGGAAATAAAAGAGCAGTATCCCGAGGTGGTGGTCATTATGGCAACCAGCGTCACCGACATTAATACCGCTGTCGATGCTATCAGGCGTGGTGCGTATGACTATGTAAATAAACCATTCAATCTGGATATGGTTGTCACCAGCGTGGGAAGGGGTATGGAGAAGAGGCGACTGGAACTTAAGCTCCATGATTACCAGCAACATCTCGAGGGCAAGGTGGCGGAGCAAGCTAAAGAGATTCGTGGAAGATTTCTGGGGGCAATGCAGTCAATGGTCTTTGCACTTGAGGCCAATGATAGCTATACCGCTGGACATTCTCGGAGGGTAAATGAAGTTGCTATGGCTATAGGTAAAAAGCTGGCTCTCAGCGATGATGAGATGGAAGACTTACGCTGGGGTAGCTTGCTTCATGACATCGGTAAAATTGCTATAGCCCAGGGTATTGTAAATAAACCCGGTAAGTTAACCGATTATGAGTATGGGCATATTATGGCTCATGCTGTTGTAGGCGCCAGCATAATACAGTCGGTAGTCAGGAAAAAAAGAATATCGGACATAATCGAGCACCACCACGCTTACTATGATGGAAACGGGTTTCATCAGAAGATTAAAGGAGCAGACATACCACTGCTGGCCAGGATTGTTGCTGTGGCTGATGCCTATGATGCCATGACTTCCACCCGCTCCTACCGTGCAGCGTTGTCCAGAGAGAGAGCACTGGCTGAAATCAGAAAGGGGATTGGTCGACAGTTCGGCCCTCTTGTGGCCAATACTTTTTTGGGAATGTCGGTCGCTGAAATAATGCCAGAGAAAAAGGAAATACTTGTAGCTGATGACGAGCCGAGTATGAGACTGCTGATAAAAAGTATCATAAGCGGTAGTTATACGGTTATCGAGGCGGCCGATGGACAGGAAGCAGTAGAAGCAGCCATGCACCACCAACCGGCTCTGATACTCATGGATATTTCTATGCCGAGGAAGGATGGCTTGCAGGCATGTTACGAGATCAAGGCTAATTTGGCTACCAAAGACATCCCTGTGGTTATGCTGACTGCTGTAGAACAGGAGCTGGATAAGAAGTACTCTGCCGAGCTGAGTGCCGACCAGTACCTGACTAAACCATTCAGTCCCCAGGAGTTGCTGGATACAGTTGACCAGTTCTTGAAGAGTCCTCAATGAAACCATGAGCCTTATAGCGTGGGTGAAGATTTCCAGGCGTGAAAGGCGAAAGTGAGATAAGAAAGCAAGTGAAGGAATCAAGGACGGTTGGTGGGACGATACACGATGCAGATGCGGTAGATGTAATATAGGAGAAAGTTGGACTGGTATATTGAGAGGTACAGGCATGCAAATAGATGAGCTTCTTCGCTTAACGGTGGATAAAGGTGCTTCGGATTTGCACCTGAGAGTCCCAGGCCCTCCCGTGCTGCGAATTGATGGTGTGCTCGTGCCGCAGGAAGATTTGTCACCACTTACCGCAAAAGACATTGAACTTGTATTTGAGGATATTACTACCCCGGAGCAAAGGAGTGCTTTCCTTAGGAATCTGGAGCTGGATTTAGCCTATAGCGTTTCTGGTTTAGCTCGGTTCAGGGTTAGCGTGTTGCAGCAGAGAGGGACAATGAGTATTGCCTTCCGTCAGGTGTCATTTACCATTCCTACCATTGATGAGCTTGGCCTGCCACAGCTTTGTAAGGAACTTGTTCTTAAACCGAGAGGGCTTATTCTGGTCACAGGCCCTACGGGGAGTGGCAAGACCACCACCCTGGCTGCAATGATTGACCATCTTAATGAGAATGAAAGACGGAATATTATCACTATTGAGGACCCGATTGAATATCTGTATCGAAGTAAAAAATGCCTTATAGCGCAGAGGGACCTGGGCGATGATACCAAGTCGTTTGCCACTGCCTTAATACATGCTCTACGTCACGACCCGGATGTGATTCTGGTAGGAGAGATGCGTGACCTGGAAACTATAAGAACGGCTATTACTGCAGCCGAAACGGGACATCTGGTATTGGGCACGTTGCACACCACTGATGCTGTACAGACTGTTGACCGCATAATTGATGTCTTTCCTCCCGACCATCAACACCAGGTCAGGTTACAGCTGTCCCAGGTGCTGGAAGCGATACTGGCACAGACCCTGCTGCCGCGGGCAGGAGGCAGGGGAAGAATAGCAGCTTTTGAAATCTTAATTGCTACTGCTGCTGTTAGAAACTTGATTCGCAACAGTAAAACCTATGAATTGCCCAGCGTTATGCAGCTTGCTGTTAAAGTTGGTATGCAGACTTTAAACCAGACATTAGCTGACCTGGTGAAAGAGCACACGGTCACTGCCGAGGAGGCTATGATGAAAAGCAGTGAGCCTGACCAGCTAAGGAAGTTACTCGATGGATATGGAAGTGCCCGATTCAATCAAGCGGTAGTCTGATTGATTACCTTCTTTCTGATCGCTTATACTTGACTGTGAATGAGTTGCATCTTTACAACGCTGAATTATAAAGATAAAATAGAGTTGAGCTAGATAAGAGGGGAAAGGGGCCCACCTGGCACCACCCTTTATCTGGCGAAGGGAGGGCGGTTAGCTCAGTGGTGAGAGCGCTTGCTTCACACGCAAGAGGCCACTGGTTCAAATCCAGTACTGCCCACCATAAAAAAGGAGGTGAACAAATGGCATTCGGTAGTAATGGCAGGGGTGGTTTGCTCAGCGCTGGCGGGATAATAAGCATAATAGTGGGGGTATTCGAGCTCATTGGTGGAGTGCTGATGGCTGTTGTAATGGGACTTGGAATGGCACTCTGGCGACCACAGATTCCATACTTACCAGGTGGTGGCGCAGGGCTTGAAGGTATTCTGGGTATAGGTGCCCACCTGACATCAGTGGTGCTTATCGTAGGGATTGTCCTGGCTGTGCTGGGCATAGTGGCTATAGCAGGCGGCGTGTCAGCCATAAAGAGGAACAGCTTTGGCCTGTCGCTGGCTGGTGCAATCTGTGCTCTCCTTCCCATCAATCACTTAGGAATACTGGCGGTGATATTCGTTTCCCTGGGGAGGGGGGAGTTTGCAGTAGAGGAATACGAGGCAGAGGAATAGAAGCCGAAGTGGCGGAATGGCAGACGCGCTACGTTCAGGACGTAGTACCCGTAAGGGCGTGAGGGTTCAAATCCCTCCTTCGGCACTTGCAAATTCGTGCGCCTGTAGCTCAGCTGGATAGAGCGCAGCCCTGCGGAGGCTGAGGCCGCGGG
>CAZCKW010000013.1:10708-14485 GCA_964499375.1 uncultured Dehalococcoidales bacterium | reverse complement strand
TTGAACCAGCAAGTGCCCATCTCCACTTCCTTCTTTGTATAGCAAATATACCACTAATAATAGCCAGTGAGGCAATAATTATGGCGGGCACAACTATGAAGAATGATAAAGACAGATTAAAAGGGAATATCCCCGCCTGAACTGGCTCAATAATCATTGGACCAATACTGAATATAAACAATACACCCAGGATAAGACAACCAATAATAATATCCAAAATACCAGCAACTGTAGGCTTCCGAGTCTTTTTTACAGCACCATCCATGCGAATCTCTCAGGATAATTACGAATAGCCTATCATAACATAAACTAAGTATCTCTTTGTCTCGTTAAGGCTAAAGATAGCTTGAAGCTCTACCGGGATACCACCAGCTAGAGCGAGTCCATCGGTCAAAACCAAAGTGGCGAGCCTTCACAGATATAAGATAGGCGTTAGAAAATGCGTAATGTGAAATTTGGGTTAGTTGGTCAATTTGAAATATCTAAGGGTTGATAGATGCTTGACCGCTTATGCTATGCTAAAAGTATGAAAACGAGTAAAAGAACACCAGACGCAAATGTAATAGCTACTGCTATTACGGAAAGAGCTACGGATAAGGCTCACATAGTCAAGAACCCTGCTGCTGTAGCCCTTGGCAGATTAGGTGGGTTAAAGGGTGATAGAGTAAGAGCCGAAAGGCTTACTAGCGCAAGGCGAGTAGAGATAGCTAAGAAAGCAGCGTTGGCCAGGTGGGGTAAGTAATTATTATTTGGGGTGTGGGGTTATAGCAACAATGGTGATTATAGGAATACGATTGCCATTTTTATCTATCTCGTCATCCCCATAATGCCAGAATACTCTATAGGCTCCTGGAGCATCCTGTTGAACATAAGCCTCAAAAACCTTTCTCCCATAACGCATTGTTAGTGACTCAAACCCATGGGTTTGCAGAGACTTGGCATGAAGACTTGTTTCTAGATATCCCAGTGTTTTTCTGACTTGTTTAAGGACACCTTTCAGTGAAGGGTTATTCTCTATTCCATCAATTTGACTAGAAGCATTAGGGGTAAAACGTAGTTCACGGCGCATCTTTTGCGTATTTTGCGAATGAACCCCGATTTATTACTTGTCCTTTATTTGACTCAGCCATGCCCATATCAACCGAAGCTAAAGCATGCTTATCCTTGAATAACCATACTTCAGATGCAGGTATAGTTACCTGTGGATCTAAGACTATTTGCCCAATGCTATTAAAATATATGTGGTAAATGACGCCTTCTCTTACCAAGTCTGGAGGTAAAACCACTCGCCGTTTAAGGTCTGGTTTGACACTCTTGGCTATCCCCGTGAAATCCGTATCCTTTATTATAGTTGCCATATAACTACCTAACTTACTGACATAAACAATATAACACGGTGGGATTATTTGTCAAGTGGGTTTATCCCACTTTGTAAAAATATTCACAAATTGCCCCAAAAGTTTGCCAAGATAGCTTCAAAGTAGTTACGAAGCAAGAATATATCTTCTGCTGCTAAAAGCACCGCTGGTTCGGCACTCACTCAGGCACCTGACAAGAAAAAGAAGAAGTAGTCAGCTTCTTAATACATCTAATACAGCCTGAGGGGATAGTTGACCTGCCCAATACTTGGGTTTCCGGACAAGCCCAAGTGCTAGGGTTTTATAATCGCTTTTTCTGTTCATACTTTATAGTGGGGAACTCCATTTTATGAACGTAAATGCAAGGTGAGAAATGTTTTTTCGTAGTTAGAAAGCGGGGGGAAAAGCTCTTGATTATCCCCGGACACAGAAGACTTAATTCGGTGGATTAAGGAGGGCAAGTATGCCACAAACTGGACCAGGCTCTCCTGTCACCGGTTTGTTGCTAACCAGGTGCTACGGATGTATTATTGACAAGAGTAGTGAGGGAGCAGGATGCCCCATTGCGAATTGAAATGGGAAAGCACAATTAAATCCTAAAGGAGAAAGACATGAGCAAAGGAAGTGCTGCGCCAGGTATTTCTGGAGGTGTTATCTGGTTCATCGGATGGCTATTTACAATCTCCTTCGCTCAGCTAGTCTGGTGGAAAATAATACTTGGCATAGTCGTCTGGCCTTTATTCCTAGGGCAGGCGCTGAGGTGATACAGTAGTTTAAATCCCTCTCAGTCTCCCTTTACGAAAGGGAGAAATTTATGTTTCCCCCTGAGCTACAGGGACGTCTAAGTTATAAGTACAACTCTTTCACGGCACCTCTAATACTATCCAACGCACATGTAATATTCTCTTCCTGAGTCGCCAGTGAAAATCTAATATTGCCATCCATTCCAAATGGAGCTCCTTCAACTCCGGCTACCTGTGCCTTTCTCAATAAGAAATTACGAAAATCAACGGAGGAGCTTATCGTGTATTCCTTATCAGAGAATTTATATTTGTATCCGAAAAGTCGATCAATGCAGGGAAAGGCATAAAATGCCCCTTCTGGCTTAATGCAACTTATTCCTTCAATTTCGTTCAAACCCTTCACAAAGATATTTCTATTTTTCCCATACCTTTGTATCATGTTATTGCTGGCTTCACAGGCTTTTTCGCTTGCGTAAGCAACACACGCAGCATATTGGTCCGGCCTT
Source organism: uncultured Dehalococcoidales bacterium (assembly GCA_964499375.1). Lineage (GTDB taxonomy): Bacteria > Chloroflexota > Dehalococcoidia > GIF9 > AB-539-J10 > CAZCKW01. The sequence continues at coordinate 11,878 of CAZCKW010000013.1, read as the reverse complement.
GAAGCTCCAGAATTGACATGTCCTTGTAATTTTGTCAACGCACTGATAACTTTCCTTGGACCAGCAACACATCCTACTCTCCAACCAGGAATACCAAACCTCTTTGATGGTCCATCAACCAATATAGCATGATCTCTCATGTCTCCAAATGACAATATGCTCCTGTGGTTTTTGCCGTCGAAAACAAATCTACTGTAAATTTCATCGGAGATAACCCACATGTCCCTCTCTTTCACAATTCTCGCTATTTCCTCCAGTTCATCTCCAGTGTAAACAACACCCGAAGGATTGGAAGGTGAGCTATACAGCAACACCTTTATATTCTTATCTTTAACTTCCTTCCTCAAGATAGCTAAATCAGGCCTTAGATTCTCGTCTGATTTCAAAAAGCAAGGAACACCATATGCTAACTTCACTGATTCAGGATAGGTAACCCAGTATGGATTAATGATCCCCACATTATCTCCTGGATCAAGTAAAACCCTCATTAGAATATCTATCCCACTCTTTACACCAACGGTGATTGCAATATCATTAGGAGTATATTTCACACCAATTTCTTTATCTATCACTGTTGATAGTATTTCCCTCAACCCCGGGTCACCTTGTACCGCTCCATATTTATGAAGCTTTCCTCCCTCCAAAAGAGCCTCCCTGACATCTTCAGTCGGGCCTGCATCTGGCTGGCCGGCAGTTAGGTTTATAATTTTTAAATCGTATTCCTTTTCCAAAGAGCTGACATCTTCCTTTAAAGAAAGAGTTGCTGAAGGCGTTATTTCTGTTGCTAATTTACTTATAGTTGCCATGATTTATATTAACCTCCCTGTATTCTCAGGCTTTCAGATTTATATACCTATTATTCGACCACTGAAATAATATTTTATCATAAATAATGTAATGCGAAGTCCTAACCTCGCACTACACTCCTGACTATTCCGGAGGGAGAATCTTATCAACTTGCTCTTATTTGCACAAGTTCATCTATCAATCACCTTTATTTTTCCCGCCTTCCCTAGAATCAGTGATATAAAATCCTGGTCCTTTGAACAATATAGGAACGGGATAAAAAAGACGATGGGCTATTCCACTACATGAAGGACAAACAGTGGTTGACTTATCATTAAAGCTTTGTCTAAGCTCAAATCTCATTTTACAGTTCCGACACTGATA
>CAZCKW010000013.1:0-10608 GCA_964499375.1 uncultured Dehalococcoidales bacterium | reverse complement strand
CCCACCTCGAAAGTAGGTTGATGCGCTTGTAGTATATGCTTATCCCAACAATATGCATGAACAAATACCCCACAGGAACAATGGAAAACAGCTCTACTACAAAACAATGGATTCCCACAAACAGCACAATTCATCTAGCTACCTCCAATAAAAAAATTAGCACTCTCGCTGTTAAAGTGCTAATTATATTCCGACAAAGGGATATTTACAAGCTTACAGGTTAATTTTTGTTGACAACTAGCCTTCTTGGTCATTAATATAAGACCGCTTTGATAAGCACAAAAGGCAACTTGCCTGAAGATTTGGCAACCTTTCAAGATAAAGTAGAGTACCAGTTAAAACTAATTATCGATAGTAAACCACTGCCAGTCTTTGATATGTTGCGATATCATCTAGGTTGGCAGGATATAAAAGGTCATCCCCGCGGTAAATATTTTGGCAAACTCATTCGTCCCTGTCTTTGCCTTCTCAGTTGCCAGGCAGCGGGAGGAAACACCTCCCAAATATTACCTGCTGCAGCATCCCTGGAGCTGATTCACAACTTCTCTCTAATCCACGATGACATTGAAGATGCCAGCTATGAACGCCATAACCAACCCACTGTATGGAAATTATGGGGTCAGTCACAAGCTATAAATGCCGGTGATGCTATGTTCACCCTGGCTTACTTAGCTTTGCTTAAACTTAGAGAAAACGGAGTATCTTATGCAAAAATCATGCGTTCTGTTCAGATAATGAGCGAAGCTTGCCTGGAGCTATGCGAGGGACAATCTATGGATATTGCCTATGAAAAGCGCGCAGATGTCAGTTCTGAAGACTACCTTAAAATGATAGCTCAGAAGACAGCAGCACTAATAGCCGCTTCAACCTCTATGGGGGCATACCTCGCTACTGAGGATGAGAGAATCTTGAACTCGTTTTATGAATTTGGTAAAAACCTGGGCATGGCTTATCAAATTCATGACGATATACTGGGCATTTGGGGAGTGGAGGGAAAAACCGGCAAATCTATCAAGAGTGATATCTTACTGAAAAAGAAGACATTACCTGTAATTTATGGATTAGAAAATTGCACAGGCAAGAATAAGAAGAACCTTGATAAACTTTACTCCCAGAGCTCAATCAAAGAAGAGGATATAATCAAGGTGGTAGAAATACTCAATAAATCAGGTGCCATGAATCATGCCCAGAAGCTAGAGCAACATTATTATCAACATGCTTTAGCAGAACTTGATGCCGCCGGCATTGATCCTTTCAGGCAGGCTCCGCTAAGGGAGATAGTACACTTTCTGGTAAGTCGTGATTATTAGGGGTAAAGAACATATGCAGAAAAAAACTATCAGAGACATAGATGTTGAAGGAAAAAAAGTATTGCTGAGGGTTGATTTTAATGTTCCGCTGGATATTAATACCGGCGCTATCAGTGACGATAGCCGCATAAGGGCATCACTGCCCACCATCAATTACCTCGTTAAGCACAAAGCCAGGTTAATTCTTTGCTCCCACTTAGGGCGCCCCAAAGGTAAAGTAGTTGAGGAATTACGTATCAAGCCAGTGGCTGAACACCTATCATATCTTACGGGCTTACCAGTCAGCACAGTACACGATTGTGTAGGTAAGGAAGTGCGAAATAGGGTAAAGGCACTTAAAGAAGGAGATATTCTGTTTTTAGAAAATGTTCGATTCCATCCCGAGGAGGAGACAAATGATCCCCATTTTTCCCAGGAACTAGCTCGCCTGGCTGATATTTACGTTAATGATGCTTTTGGCACTGCCCATAGAGCTCATGCCTCCACCGTGGGCGTAGCTAAATACTTACCTGCAGTGGCCGGTTTCTTAATGGAAGCAGAATTAAAGGCTATGAGCCACCTACTACGTACTCCAGAGCATCCTTTTGCCTGCGTGATAGGCGGTGCCAAGGTAAGCGACAAAATAGGCTTGCTGCAAAACATGCTTAAAAAAGTCGATGCTTTACTTGTCGGTGGTGGCATGGCCGCTACCTTTCTCAAAGCACAAGGGCATGAGACTGGGTATTCTCCAGTAGAAAGGGATAAATTGGAGCTTGCCAAAGAGCTGCTTAGGGAAGCTGAAGAATGGGGTGTGTCACTCCTACTACCAACTGACGCAGTAGTAGCCGAGGAGATTAAAGATGGAGTTCCGACTAAAATAGTGCCTATAGCCCAAATACCAGCCAATGCCTATATCATGGATATTGGGCCTCAAACCATTGAGCTTTTCTCTAATGAGCTAAGGAAATGTCATACTATTATGTGGAATGGACCTATGGGAATTTACGAAATGCCTGAATATGCTCATGGGACTAAAGCTATAGCTGAACTTCTTGCTAACATCAATTCCACTACTATTATCGGTGGCGGCTCCAGTGCCGAGATAGTCCAGGCAATGGGTCTGACTGACAAAATGACTCACGTCTCCACTGGTGGTGGTGCCAGTTTGAGACTTCTAGAAGGTATCACTCTACCCGGCGTGGAAGCCATATTAGACAAGAAATAAGGAGCATTTTCCCGAGCGGAGTGAAGAGACCTCGCTACCAAATATAAGCAGGAGGCCGTGAAATGCGTGTTCCCATTATTGCTGGCAACTGGAAAATGCATACTACAATGTATGAAGCTGAAAAACTCGTCCGTGACATGATGGACGTACTGGATAAAATAGGAGGGGTGGAAAAGGTACTGTGCCCTCCATTCATCTCTTTAGCTGCAATAGGAAACCTGTTAAAGGACTCGTCCATTAAACTCGGCGCTCAAAACATGTATTTTGAGGAAAAAGGAGCTTACACCGGTGAAATATCTCCTTTGATGCTCAGAGAGTGGTGCCAATTTGTCATCTTGGGGCATTCAGAGCGACGGTGTTATTTCGCCGAAACTGAACAGATAATTAACAAGAAAATAAAGTCGGCTCTAGAAAACGACCTTAAGCCTATACTGTGTGTCGGGGAAAGGCTGGAAGAAAACGAAACTGGCATGACAGAGGAGGTAATTGTCAAACAACTAAACCAGGATTTAAACAGCATTAAACCCACATGCAATATGGTAATTGCCTATGAGCCGGTATGGGCTATCGGCACAGGCAAGGCGGCTAGCGGTGAACAAGCTGCAGCTACCATAAAGTTCATTCGCTCCATTCTAACCAAGCTATGGAGTAAAGACATTGCTCAAGATTTACGCATTCTTTACGGCGGTAGCATTACCAGCAGCAATATTGCCGAGTTCATTTCCCAACCTGATATTGACGGCGCTTTAGTAGGCGGCGCCAGCCTTAAAGCCGAGGAATTCCTGGGCATTGTTAATCAAACGGCTGCAATCAAGGGAATATCACCATCATCGGAACGATACAACACCTAACCCTATGGAATGCCTTATTGCTATTGTTGGTCCTACAGCAGCAGGAAAAAGCGAACTCGCGCTTCACCTGGCTCAGGATTTCGCGATAGAGATAGTAAGCGCCGATAGCCAACAAGTTTATCGCTACATGGACATCGGAACTAACAAGCCTACCCCAGATGAAAGAATCTTAGTTCCACACTACCTCATCGATATAATTAATCCTGACGAAGATTTCAATCAGGCTACATATCATCAACTGGCTACCAAGACAATCAAGACTATTCAACAAAAGGGGAAATTGCCGTTACTGGTAGGTGGTACTGGTCTATATGTCTGGTCAATATTAGAAGGTTGGAAAATACCACAGGTACCACCTAATCCCGAACTAAGATTTCATTTGGAATCGAGAGCAAAGCAAGAAGGTAGCTATACACTTTATAAAGAACTCCAGCAGGTTGATCCTCTAGCCGCAGTCAAAATCCATCCCTGTAATACACGCCGTGTCATAAGAGCTCTCGAGATATACCGTACATCAGGGCATCCCCAGTCTCATCTGCGGCGTAGGGAGACCCCCAATTTCCCCATCCTCATTATTGGTCTAACTATGGAAAGAAAAGAGTTATATAGTAGAATTGATTGCCGGGTGGATGAAATGACTCGAAAGGGATTGGTTAAGGAAGTGGAAAAATTGATACAAATGGGTTACAGTCTCTCTATGTCCTCCATGTCAAGCATTGGCTATAAGCAAATAGGCCAGTTTCTTCAGGGACAGTTAGATCTAACTACGGCTATAGAGCAGATAAAATATGATACCCACCGTCTAGCTCGTCATCAATATGCCTGGTTTCACTTAGACGATAAAAGAATATATTGGCTTGATGCCAGTCACTTCCCAGTCATGTTGGAGAAAGCAGAAAATCTTATAAGGGACTTTACAGCATGAACTTCTCTAAATTACAGGGTGCAGGTAATGATTTTATCCTGGTAGATGCCAGGGAGATGAAACAGGATTGGCAAAAGTTGGCTCAATCTATATGCCACCGTCATTTTGGTATAGGAGCCGATGGTCTGATATTAGTAAAGAATTCTAATACTGCAGATTTAAAGATGCGCATTTTCAACCCTGATGGCTTCGAGGCTGAGGCCTGTGGCAATGGCCTCAGGTGTATTATAAAGTACGCTATTGAAAAGGGCATAGCCAGTACAACTAATTTAAATATAGAAACCATATCGGGCATAAGAAAAGCTAAAGCCCATATTTCAGGAAATAAGGTCAGCCTGGTCGATGTAAGTATGGGTAGACCTCAATTTCAACCCGAGCAAATTCCCATTACCTTCACCCAACCCCCTCCTATTAAAAGAGGAGTGGCAGAAGAGATTGAAGTAAAGCAACCTCAAATGATCTCAGACTATCCACTGGTGCTAGAAGATAGGAAATTAACCCTATCCGTTCTGTCTATGGGTAATCCCCACGCAGTGAGCTTTCTATCTGTGCCAGTAAATAACTTTCCTCTGGCCAAGGTGGGCCCCCAGGTGGAAAGACATACTATGTTCCCACGAGGTACAAATTTCGAGATAGCCAGGGTTTTGAGTAAAGGTGATATAGAGGCCAGGGTATGGGAACGTGGAGCAGGGGAAACTCTTGCCTGTGGAAGTGGCGCCTGTGCCATAGCCGTGGCAGCTCAACTGCTCGGTCATATCGATAAAAAGGTTGACATAATACTCCCAGGCGGTACTTTAACCGTGTTCTGGGATAGGGTAGGGGAGGTACTACTTACTGGCCCTGTGGAAGAAGTTTTTTCAGGCGAATATTTCATCTAAAACGAAAGGAGCAGAATGCAATTAGCTAAAAGAATTAAAAATTTACCTCCATATCTTTTTGTGGATATAAATAGGAGAATCGCCGAAAAACGTGCCATGGGAGAGGATATTATTAGCTTTGCTATTGGCGACCCCGATATACCAACACCAACTCACATTATCGAAAGCTTGTGTCAGGCAGCACATGACCCTGTTAACCATCACTATCCCGAAACCAATGGCCTGCCTGAGCTTCGGAAGGCCATCGCCGAATGGTATGAGCGGCGCTTTGGAGTCATTCTGGATCCAGATAAAGAGGTGCTGCCCCTTATCGGCTCCAAGGAGGGAATTGGACATATAGCACTGTGCTTTATCGAACCTGGCGACCTGGCACTGATACCTGATCCAGGATATCCCGTATATTCCATGAGCACTATAATAGCTGGTGGCGAACCTTATTTTATGCCACTGAAAGAAGAAAATGAATTCTTGCCCGATTTCAACACTATACCAGATGAGATAGCCAGTAAAGCAAAACTCATGTGGCTAAACTATCCCAACAATCCTACCGGTGCCACAGCTGACACTGATTTCTTCAAACGGGCGGTACAATTTTCCCAAAAGCATAGTCTGGCAGTTTGCCATGATGCTCCCTACACAGAAGTCTATTTTAATGGCTACAAGCCACCCAGCTTTCTTCAGACACCAGGAGCTAAAGAGGTCGGCGTTGAATTCCATTCTCTGTCTAAAACCTATCACATGACAGGGTGGCGAATAGGCATGGCGGTGGGTAACGCTAACATGATAAACGCATTATTCCGAATCAAATCCAATCTGGATTCAGGCATTCCCCAGGCAATCCAGCAGTCTGCTATTGAAGCCCTGCGTGGCTCCCAGGACCACATTATTGAGCATAATGCCATATTACAACGTCGCAGGGATAAACTGGTGGCTGTTCTAGGAAAAATTGGGATTGAAGCCAGAACACCAAAGGCTACTTTTTATATTTGGGCCAGAGTCCCAAAGGGATATACTTCAATAGATTTCACCAAAAAGTTAATTGACGAAATTGGAATTGCCGTTACCCCCGGAATTGGTTATGGAAAAGAGGGAGATGGCTATATCAGATTTTCTTTAACCCTGACTGATTCTCGCCTGGAAGAAGGAATAAACAGGCTATTAGCCTGGCGTGTCTGATAAGGTCACTGCGAGGAGAGTTATTAACAAAGCAATCTCAAATGAATGCAGGAGGGGGATATAAAGCGGAAACTTTACCCCACACAAACCAGGATAGAGCACGCATTCCTGGTAAATGTAGCAAGCAGGACCGCCAATCACAATTGGTCAGCTACTGATTCTTTACAGGAGCTATCTTATCTTGTCAGGACAGCCGGCGCCAATGTGGTAGGCACGTTTAGCCAAAAACTGGATAGACCCTCACCAACTCATTATATCGGCAAGGGAAAGATAGACGAGCTGATTAGCCTTAAAGAGCAAACTCAATATACAATAGTAGTTTTTGATGATGAACTATTACCAAGACAGCAAAGGAATTTGGAAGAGATACTACAAGTCAAGGTTATTGACCGCACGGCCCTCATTTTAGATATATTTGCTAGACAAGCTCGAACCCGTGAAGGTCAGCTTCAAGTTGAGTTAGCTCAGCACCAGTACCTTCTTCCACGGCTTGTAGGTCAGTGGGGTCATCTGGAACGGCTCGGCGGTGGAATTGGTACCAGAGGACCCGGCGAATCGCAGTTGGAAACAGACCGACGTCTTATCCGCAAGCGCATCAATCGTCTCCAGCATGAAATAGAAGAAGTAAGGCAACATCGAACTCTTTATAGAAGACGTCGAAAGCAAACAGGTATATCAATTGTAGCCCTTGTTGGCTACACCAACACCGGTAAAAGTACTTTGTTCAACGCCCTGAGCAATGCCGGGGTAACCACTGAAGATAAGTTCTTTTCCACACTTGACCCTGTAACCCGTCGTCTGACCTTACCCAATGGGCATCAATTCCTCATTACTGACACAGTTGGATTTATTCACAAACTTCCACCATCAATAATTGCCGCCTTCAGAGCTACCCTGGAGGAACTTACGGAAGCAGATTTACTGCTACAAATGATTGACATAACGCATAAAAACGCTGCTATGCATTGCTACACAGTCGAGCAAATACTCATCGAACTGAACCTCGGAGATAAGCCCAGGATCACAGTGTTCAATAAACTGGACTTGGCCTTGGGCAATGAGGTGGAATTGGAAGCCTTAACCACAGTTCCTTGTATTAGGGAGCAAATCGTGCTTCCAAATAAGGATATATCCCTCATCTCTGCCACCAAGGGCTGGGGAGTAGAGACACTTTTGGATAAAATAATTTCTCACCTTGTAGATAGCTCAATCGAGGTACTTCCATATAGCCAGACGGAATGATTGATTATTGGAAAATTGCTAAACAGTAATATGTATTTATGCTATAATGATAATACATAAAGGCAGGAGGTTGATATGGCTAAAAGAACTAGAATTACTGTGGACCTGGGAAGTGAAGACCTTCTTAAATCAGTGAAATTTGCAGCTATAGAGCAGGGCAAACCGGTTCGGGAAATCGTTATCGAGGCACTCAAACAATGGCTTGAAGGGAGCAGGGTCTTACGAGATAAAGATCTCCAGACAATGATAAGAACCATAAACAAATTCCGGAGCCCTATTGGACAGGATAGATAATAGAATAATTTACCCTTAAAGGAGGAGAGATGAAAATCCTGCGCTTTTCCGTTAATAGATCAATAAAATATGGAGTTCTGGAAAATGATAGCATCAGAGTCATGGTAGGCACACCTTTTAACTACTTTAAAAGAACTGACAATCCTCTAAGGCTGACAGGAAACGGGTACAGGCTGGAGGACGTGCGACTCCTTGCCCCCTGTCTCCCCTCAAAAATAGTGGCAGTGGGACTGAAATACAGGAAACATGCTGAGGAAACTAAATTACAAATACCCAGCGTGCCTCTTATCTTCCTCAAACCTTCAACAGCTGTCATAGGACCCGAGGATAAAATAATACACCCTGAAGTTTCCAAACGCGTGGATTACGAGGGCGAGCTGGCTGTAGTCATTGGGGAAAAAATCAGAGCGGTAGATAGAGCAAAAGCCAAGGAATATATACTGGGTTATACTTGTTTTAACGACGTATCCGCCCGAAGCGAGCAGCAAGAGGATGGTCAATGGACACGTGCTAAAAGCTATGACACCTTTGCCCCCATAGGTCCATACATAGAGACTGATACCTCACCCGACGACTTGAAGCTTGAAACCTACCTCAATGGTGAGCTTCGCCAGTCCACACAAACGAGTGACCTTATTTTCCCTGTAGATATACTGATAAGTTTTATCTCCAACATAATGACACTTCTACCTGGCGATATTATTGCTACAGGAACTCCCTCAGGTATCGGGCCCATGAAGTCCGGTGATGTAGTAGAGGTAATAATTGAGAACATAGGCACACTGAGAAACTACGTAGTGGCACAGAAATGTCCATAGGAGGCCGGAATTAAGTAGGAGGTTAACATTAAGGTGGCAATAGCGGAGATAAATATCATACCCATGGGGACAGGGACTCCCTCGGTTAGCAAACATGTAGCTCGGGTAGTCAAGGTTCTTCAGCGGGAGAAGGATTTAAAGTACGAGATAACCTCAATGGGAACGATTATAGAAGGTGACCTGGATAAGATTCTAGAGCTAGTGAAGAGAATGCACGAGGAAGCCTTCAGCAACGAAGTTGCCAGAGTGGTAACTATCATTAAAATCGATGACCGTCGAGATAAGGCATTGAGTATGAGCAGTAAGGTTAGTTCATTGAAAGAAAAATTGATGTATTCCTAGCAACCCATAACCCACCATTTTGCACTTTGCTGAGACATGGTGATACAATGCAATAAGTGTGGTACCTAGCGATTACGCAATCAAAGATAAGATTGCTGAGGATATTATAGTTGTTAAGTTTCTTTACCCTGAATTTTACCAACCAGCTAGTATTGATCTTTGTTTAGTTAACAAGCTCTTCATATTAAATAATGATTGTGCTCTTGTGTATTTATACTAAATACCATCAGGGATTGACCAAGGAGCATTAACACCAATGCCACCTGTAGATTATATGAGGCGTGCCTTATGTCTGGCTAGATTAGCCATGGGATATGCCAGTCCCAATCCAGCAGTAGGGGCTGTAATTGTCAAGGATGGGGTTGTTGTGGGCAGAGGATACACACAGCCTGCCGGTTCAGACCATGCCGAAGTTATGGCACTTCGGCAGGCTGGAGATAAAGCAAAAGGTGCCATAATGTATATTACTTTAGAGCCTTGCTGTCATTATGGGCGTACGCCACCCTGTACGCAAGCTATAATCAGTGCTGGTGTTTCAGAGGCACATATAGCACTGCTTGATTCAAATCCAGTAGTTTCCGGCCGAGGGGTAGAAGAGTTAAACAAGGCTGGCATTAAAACTTATATTGGAGTACATAATGAGGCTGCCCACGAAATAAATGAGGCATATATTAAATTCATTACTACAGGTTTACCTTTTGTCATCGCCAAATTTGCCATGAGCCTCGATGGTAAAATTGCCACCAAAACTGGCGCCTCTCAATGGATAAGTAATGAAGATGCCAGGAATTATGTCCACGTCCTGCGTCATACTAGCGACGCTATTATGGTCGGGGTAAATACTGTTATTGCTGATAACCCCAGGCTTACTGCCAGAGGCAGTTGTGGCAAAGGTGGTGAGCCAAAGACGCAACCATTACGCCTGATCGTTGATAGCAGTGGAAAAACACCGCTGGATGCCCAACTTTTCAAACAGCCAGGAAAAACTCTGCTCGCTGCAGTTGCACCATTTGACGCGGAAAAGAAAATGAAATTCAACAAAATTGGAGCTGAAGTGCTAGAATTACCAGCGGTGGAGGGACTGGTAGACCTGGAAGAATTGCTTAAAGTACTAGGGAAACGCAATATAGTTACTGTCCTGGTAGAGGGGGGGAGTAAGCTCCTGGGGCATCTCTTTGACCATAACTTAGTAGATAAGGTGCTCGTCTTTATTGCCCCGATTATCATCGGTGGCGGGGATGCTAAAACTGCAATAGGTGGAGAGGGAGTTGCTACCGTATCTGATGCCCTATACCTTAACCACGTTACCATAAAGAATTTCGGTGATAACATTCTTGTTAGCGGATATGTTAATAAAAGTTCCACGTAGGAAGAGTAGTTTATAGGGAAGTAGCAAATTGTTTACCGGCATAATTGAAGAAATTGGCACAGTCAGGGAAACGAACACAAGTCACTTGAGCATTGAAGCCAGCAAGGTGCTTGAAGGAATGAAAGTAAGTGATAGTATAGCTGTTAACGGAGCTTGCCTTACTGTTACCTGCCTAAATAACAGTACCTTCGGTGTTGAT
>CAZCKW010000012.1:0-15336 GCA_964499375.1 uncultured Dehalococcoidales bacterium | reverse complement strand
ATATCCAGATGGAAGATGAATTAGCTTCCATGGGTGCCATACTTGGTGCATCATGGGCAGGCAAGAAATCAATGACAGCTACATCCGGACCTGGGTTCAGCTTGATGATGGAAAATCTGGGGTTGGGTATTATGCTGGAGACTCCATGTGTACTGGTTAACATTCAGAGAGGGGATCCATCTACAGGATTACCTACCATGGTAGGGCAGGGGGATATGATGCAGGCTCGATGGGGTGCACACGGAAGCTACGAAATAATCGTCCTGTCGCCAAGCTCTCCACAGGACATTTTTGACCTTACCGTTGCGGCATTCAATCTATCAGAGAAATACCGTGTTCCGGTAATAGTCATGTCCGATGAGGCTGTAGGCCATATGAGTGAGAAGGTGGTTATGCCATATGTGGCGCCAGAAAGCTTGATAAATCGTCAGCATCCAAGGGTAAGCCCAGAGGAGTATCGCCCTTATGAACCTGAAGCAAACTTGGTGCCGCCTATGGCTGTGGCAGGAGAAGGATACCGCTTTCATGTTACTGGCCTGACACATGATGAAAGGGGATATCCTGTAATGTCCGTTGAGGTGCAGGATCGCCTGGTACGAAGGCTAGTAGACAAGATACGAGTCAATAGAGGCGATATAATAAGGTATAGAGAAGTTGAAATTGAGGATGCTGACATCATCGTCTGTGCCTATGGAATCACTGCACGCATTTCCCAGATGGCAATTAAGATGGCAAGGGAGGAGGGAATCAAAGCAGGGCTGATACAATTAGTAACAATATGGCCATTTGCCGAAGAGAGAATACGAGAACTATCGTTGCAAGCCAGGGCATTCATAGTACCCGAAATAAACTATGGGCAAATTGTACTGGAGGTGGAAAGGTGCGCCGGAGATAGAGCCAGGACAGTACTTGTGCCTCACATGGGTGGGAGTGTACATTCTCCCCAGACCATCCTTGAAGCGATACGAGAGGCGTCACGATGACTGACGATATGAATAAGGAAATATTTTCGATTGATAAATACCTGAGACAAGACCGTATGCCCCATATCTGGTGCCCTGGCTGTGGAATCGGTCCGGTTGCCAATTGTTTTCTAAGAGCTATTGTCCGTAGTAGTATAGACCCAGATAAAATAGCGCTAGTTTCTGGAATAGGTTGCACAGGAAGAGTAGCTGGCTATATCAAGCTGGATTCTTTTCACACAACTCATGGACGAGCTATTCCCTTTGCTACTGGCTTAAAACTAGCAAACGAAGAGCTAAACGTAGTGGTATTTTCTGGAGATGGAGATCTAGCAGCCATAGGAGGTAACCATCTGATACATGCTGCGCGTCGCAATATCGACATAACAGTGATATGTGTAAACAATTTCAATTATGGGATGACCGGTGGGCAGGCAGGACCAACCACACCTTTTGAGGCGCGTACTACTACCAGTCGCTATGGTTGTTTCGAGGATCCCTTTAATCTGCCCTACCTATTATCTGCAAGTGGTTCGCCCTACGTGGCACGTTGGACCGCAATACATCTGCGTCAATTAGAAAAAACTATCGCTGAAGCTATGATTAAACCAGGTTTCAGCTTTATAGAAGTGATTAGCCCCTGCCCTCCAATATTTGGCCGTATGAACAAGAGTCCGCAGGGGTTGGATTCAATGCATTACTATCAAGAAAAAAGTATCATACGAAACGGCGCGGATCCTAAAGATGCGGGTATAGAATTAGGCGGTCCTATTATAGTAGGAAAGTTCGTGGATAGGGAATGCCCAACACTCAGGGATCATCTCCTCCAGGTATCTGACAAAGCAAAGGGAAAGTCTAAAACATAACCGTATAAGAGGTAGTCCAAATTACTCAGTTCTCTGGCATGGAGGCATAAGTTAATGAGCAGAAAAGAAATTAGAATAGCTGGATTCGGTGGTCAGGGCATTGTGTTGTCGGGTTACATAATAGGCAAGGCTGCCTCGATATATGATAAAGGTTTTTCCACACTTACGCAAAGTTATGGACCTGAGTCTCGTGGAGGCTCCTGTCGGGCAGAAGTGATAATTAGCGATGTCCCTGTAGATTATCCCTATATGGTTAACCCACAGGTGCAAGTTATATTGTCACAGGCGGCTTATGATAAATATGGACAAGGAGCACCACCGAACTCTTTAACAATAATAGATTCGGGTCTGGTTAAAATTGATTCATCCCATAATCCGTCACATCTTTCCATCCCGGCCAGTAGCATGGCACAGGGAATAGGGCGTGTGATAGTGGCTAACATTATCATGCTAGGATTCCTGGCAGAAAATAGCGATATAGTATCCCGGGAAGCTTTAAGAAAATCCATTCTAGACTCCATACCACAAGGGACGGAAAACCTAAACATGGAAGCCTTCGAAATGGGTTATAAATATGGTGTTGAGCATGGCAGTCAAGCCTAATAGCACCTTATCTGGGTGTGCTGCTATCATTGGCAGTAGTATTGCCGCGACGCAGACAGCGCTTACTTTAGCCAATATGGGGGTTGCCGTTCAGTTGATTACAAGTTCGGCGACACTGGACTGTGCTGGAGTTGATAGTGTTTCAGTAGAAAAGTATTCCCATAATCGGCATTTATTATGGCCCCTTCTACTGAGGACATCAGTTCACCCCTTAATAACTTTGCATACCAATGCCAAAGTTGAATCTATAGAAGGCGAGAAAGGTAATTTTAAGTTACGAATAGTACATTATCCCCGTTATATACGTGAGGACCTGTGTACTAGCTGTGGCCGCTGTCAAGTTGAATGCTCGGCAAAAGTAACCTCGTTTTCAAGAGGCCGAAAGATAACTCATAGTGCTATACACGCACCGCTTATTGATATCAGGTCTGTTCCATCAGCGTATGTCATAGATAAGAATGGATTTGCCCCATGCCATGTAGAATGCCCACTGGGAATTAACGTTCAGGGATTTGTTACACTACTGGCGAAAGGAAAGATCGATAGAGCACTGGCACTTATTAATGAAGCAGCGCCGTTGAATGGCATATTGGGTCGTGTTTGCAGCCATCCCTGTGAAAATAGCTGCAATAGAGCAAAAGTTGATAGCCCCGTCTACATAAGGGCACTTCATCGTTACGCTGCGGATAATGCTTCGGGTGGCATCAAATACACACGTAAATTTCCCGCCAAGTCTCGGGAGGGGAAGATAGCTATAGTAGGTAGTGGTCCCGCCGGACTAGCCGCTGCCTGGGAGCTTACACGACTGGGCTACTCCCCGACTGTGTTTGAATCTCATGGTGTCATCGGTGGAATGCTGGCGACAGGTATTCCACGTTTTAGACTTCCAAAGGAAGTAAGGGAGCGTGAAATCGAAGCTCTCAAAGAACTGGGTGTTGATATAAGGACAGGGATAACTGTGGGGCGTGACGTGACCTTTGTCTACCTCAAAGAGCGCGGCTATAGAGCATTCTTCCTATCTATAGGTGCCCAACTGAATAATAAACTTGATATACCTGGTGAGGGACTTGATGGAGTGGTGGATTGCATGCCTCTTCTACTGAGTTTGAACCTGAAAGTTGATACCTTTGTAGGACAAAACGTGGTAGTTATTGGTGGTGGCAATGCGGCAATCGATACTGCACGTAGTGCTTTTCGATCAGGAGCAAAAGAAGTTACCATATTGTATCGCCGTAACAGGAACGAGATGCCGGCCAATGCTGAGGAGGTAGAAGAAGGAATTAAGGAAGGGGTAAAGATAGAATATAACACCATACCGGTGGAAATTCTGGGAGATGGGGGAAGGGTTGCTGGAATACGTTGTCGGCGAACAATGCTGACTGAGGAGATTATGGCGGATGGTAGACATGGGGTCGAAACGATACCTGAAACGGACTTTATGTTGGAGGTTGACCATGTAGTTGTGGCTGTAGGGCAGTCGCCTAACGCTTCGCAATTAGATATGGGGAATCTGGAAATCAAAGGAGATACAGGTATCATACAGGTAAATCCTCTGACGCTTGAAACCAGTATTCCTGGAGTATTTGCTGGAGGTGATTGTATTAGCGGTCCCAATAATGTCGTAGAAGCTATGGCTGCGGGGCTAAGGGCTGCGGAGTCCATAGATAGATATATGCAGGGGAATGACCTTGAGGCGGAACGTTACCTCAAGAAGCCACAGGGAGCCGAGGTCGATATTAATACAATTGAGGTTTCTCCTTATGAAAGAGCGCGTATGCCAGTTATTCGGCTTAGAAAGAGACTTAATAGCTTTGAGGAAACAACCACTGGCTTATCGGCCGATACAGCACAAAGAGAAGCACAGCGTTGCCTCAATTGTGCTTTATGTAGCCAGTGTATGGAGTGCACCAGGGTATGCGAACTGAATGCAGTATACCATGATGAAATTATCAGCCGGTTCGAATTGGCAGCGCCATTAATACTCAAATTTCCTACTGGCGATTTAGAGAGCAGTACTCTGGCAAACAATCATGATCTGGAAGCTGTGGTAGAGGGTATTAATGTAATTACTCCGAGCAGTAATGGAGACCTGGATGGGCAAATTATGAAGGCAATGGCGGTGGCTTTAGAGACTGCTATTGAGATCATACCAAAGGAAGAGGAGAAAGCTGTGGAGGAAATCCAATCACCGGATTTGACAGGAACTGAAGCGGATTTGGAAAATGTCTGTTGGAACCGGGACAAAGATGGATACGAAAACAAGCGGTTGGGCGTGTTTTTGTGTAACTGTGGCAGTAGCATCAGTTCGATTCTAGATTTCAGAACAATATCCAGGAGACTGTTTGAGATTTCTGGGGTAACCTGTATTAGGGAGATAGCTCAGGCTTGCACTGAAGCCGGGGCCAGGGAGATAGCAGAACAGGTAGTTGAAAGGCAATTAGATTATGTGGTACTCGCAGCTTGCAGGTGCTGTAACCTGGAGCAGGTTTGCTACAGCTGTACTGACAGACGAGCACTGTGCCAGAAGTATTTGAATAAGTGTATTATCTTGCCACATAACACTGTTGTGGAATTTGTTAACATTCGTGAACAGTGTGCCTGGGCACATAGAGATGATCCCCAGGGCGCCACGCGTAAAGCGGTACAGATAATCTCATCGGGGATTGCTCGTGCTAAGCTTATTAAACTGGTAGCTCCTCTGAAAAGGTCGATTTTACCTGGTGCTCTAATTATTGGCGGGGAAACTACTGGTATGCCAGCAGCAAGAGCGCTGGCATCTCTGGGATTTAAGGTTGAGCTTTTATCGAGAGGAAAGTGTGGGAATGGTGAGGATAAACCCAGTGAGATAGCCCAATCTACGGCTGGTATGGCTGGAAGGGGAGGAGTGACCGTTAAACCCTGGCCTGAGACAATAGAACTCCATGGCACAGCAGGGAATTATAAAGCTGTTTTAAAATATGGTTCTCAAGTCGACCATATTGAGGCTGGTGCGGTACTGGTGGATATACAAGAGCTAAATGAACAGCCAGGCTCTACGATCAGCATAACACCCAGCGGCGGGTTACTGGGCAGGATCATATCAAGAAAAGGCAGTTCAGGTCGTATTACCGATGTGGCTGACGATTATTTGCGTGAGGTTACCATCGGAGATTTGTCCGGTGTGTTTCTGATACCTCCTGATGGCTCTAAATCATCGCAGGAAAAGGAATTCCGCGGGCTAGCTGCCGCAGCCAGAGTCTCGACTTACCTGAAGCAGGAGAGTACAAGCCCTCGAATCACAGCTGTAGAGATAGATACTAAGCTGTGCCGCGGATGCGGTGATTGTGTTAACGTGTGTCACTACATTGAGATGAAAAAGCAAAGGGATGGGACATTCTATGCCTCCGTTGACAAAGCACTATGTCTTGGTTGCGGAGCATGTGTTGCCATTTGCCCTACGGGAGCTATAACACAGCCAATTCAGAGTGATAAGCAAATAGCTTCTACAGTTCGTTCAATGATACTACCAAGTAAAAAGTTAGTTGAGGTTTAAGAAGAACAGTGTATTCTGAAGTGATAGTTTTTTCCTGTAACTGGGATGGCTGGAGTTGCATTGATTCGGCAACTAGCATGGGCCTCAATTACCCGGTATCGGTAAAGGTGGTCAGAGTGAACTGTCTCTCAAGAGTACATGTAGGCTTGATATTACAGGCTTTCGAATTAGGAGCATCTGGAGTGATGCTACTTGGCTGTGAGCAGGGTAAATGCCATTTCGGGATTGATGGTAAGTACATTACCAGCGAGTATGAGAAGGCTCGGCATATCCTGGGTATGCTGGGAATACAGGAAAGCAGGCTGGTGTTAACTCAGATTCCTGCATTTAATGGACTTGAATTTGTTACGCAAGTAAAGAAGCTAATTGAGGAAATAAGTCAACTACCGCTTTACAAACACACCAAGGTTGTAAGTTCCAAACTTACTCAGAGTAATAAGACAGAATCTTATCCTTAACTTGATATTGAGAGAGGCGCTTATTTAAATGTTTGATTTGCAAAATATGGTAACTGATACAGGAATACGTCTTTGTCTGGACTGTGGTAAGTGCACCGTGGTTTGTCCTGTAGCTCGATACGATGAAGAATTTAACCCTCGCTTAATAGTGCAGAAATTTCTAGAGCAGGATGGCAATGGCCCGGTAGATGAGATAATCTGGTCATGCATAAGTTGTAATATGTGCATGGAACGATGTAACTATAATGTGAACTTCACCGAATTTGTCAGGGCTCTAAGGCATAAAGCGGTGGCGCAAGGAGCTGAAATACAGTACAGTCACGGTGGAGTACCTCAGACGATTATGCGCATAATGGCTCACAGGGATATCAGGCAGAATCGGATGAACTGGCTGCCTGAAGATATCGAAATAGAGAAACAGTGCGATACAGCTTTCTTTGTGGGGTGCACACCTTATTTTGATATCCTGTTCAAAGACCTGGGTTTGAAAACGGTTGAGGGAACAAAGGGCGCGCTCAGATTGTTGAACTATGCTCACATACCATTTACCCTGCTATCTAACGAACGTTGTTGTGGACGCGATCTGCTCCTGGCAGGTGATGTGGATGGCTTCGTAGCTCTGGCTCAGGCTAATATGCGTGAGTTTAACAGAAAAGGCATAAAGAGGATTATCACTAGCTGTCCTGAATGCTATTATACACTCAAGGTAGACTATCCCAGGTTCCTGGATGATTGGAATATTAATGTTCTGCATATAACTGAGGTAATAGCTCCGCTTGTTGACAGTGGTCAATTAACTTTGGGTACACTTAAGAAAAAGGTAACCTATCACGATCCATGTACACTGGGAAGATACTCCAGGATATTTGACCAGCCACGTAGTATCCTGATATCGATAAGTGGGCTGGAAATGGTAGAGATGGCCGATAATCGGGAGAGGGCTCTATGTTGTGGTGCTAGCCCCTGGATAAACTGTAACGTAATAAACAAACAAATACAGAAAGAACGCCTGGCACAGGCTGGAGCCACTGATGCTGATATACTGGTTACCGCTTGTCCTAAATGCCAGATACATCTCAGATGTGCTCAGAAGAACTCGGAAAACAATGATATATGCCAGATTGAGATTCGGGATTTATTTGACCTTGCATCCCAGTCATTGCTGGCACAGGAGGTAAATTAATTGACGCAGGACGAACTAAGGATTGGTGTTTTTGTATGTGACTGCGGACTTAATATAGCAGGTTCTGTAGATTGTGAGGAGGTGAGGAAATCAGCGGAGGATATTCCAGGAGTTGTGGTTGCAGTTAGAAACAAATATACCTGTGCTGACCCCGGTCAGGAGGAGATAAAAAGGCATATACGTGAATATAACCTCAACCGTGTAGTGGTAGCCTCTTGTACTCCCAGGATGCATGAGCCGACTTTCCGTAAGTGTGTTGCCGAAGCGGGGCTTAATCCATACCTGTTAGAGATGACCAGCATCAGGGAGCAGTGTAGCTGGGTGCATTTACACGACAGGGATGCGGCAACCAGGAAGGCCAGGGACATCGTCAAGATAGCTGTAGCTAAAGCGCGACTCCTTGAGCCACAGGAGGATACAGAGATACCGGTCACAGATGTTGCTATGGTGGTAGGTGGTGGAGTAGCCGGCATTCAGGCAGCACTGGACTTAGCCGATGCTGGGCACCAGGTATATCTGGTAGAGAAACAACCGTCCATTGGAGGGATTATGGCCCAGCTGGATAAAACCTTCCCCACCATGGACTGTTCGATATGTGTACTTGGGCCTAAGATGATGGATGTGGGTAGACACTCTAACATAACACTCATGTCCTATAGCGAGGTGGAGGAAGTATCAGGTTATGTGGGTAGCTTCACAGTACGTGTAAGAAAAAAGGCTCGCTATGTGGATGAGACGGTGTGTAACTCCTGTGGGCGTTGTGCCGAGGTTTGTCCTGTAGTTGTGCCCGACGCATTCCAGCAAGGTTTCTCTTCACGTAAGGCTATTTACCTACCATTTCCACAAGCTGTACCATCTTCCTATCTTATAAATATGGATGAATGTCTGGGCAATAACCCTATAAGGTGTGGAAAATGTGTTGATGTATGTGAACAGGATTGTATTGACTTGAATATGCAGGACGAACTGGTAGAACTTAACGTGGGTGTGATAATCATAGCCACCGGTATGGATATTTACGATCCTACTGCTCTGGACGAATACGGCTATACGCAGTTTGAAAATGTTATCACTACCATGGAGTTCGAGAGGCTGATATGTGGTGGTGGTCCTACAGAGGGTAAACTGGTGCGTCCATCTGACCTTCAGACTCCAAAACGCATCGGCTTTATACAGTGCGTAGGTTCACGTACTGAAAATCGTGGTAATCCTTACTGTTCCAATGTTTGCTGTATGAATACAATTAAGGATAGCCTCCTCATAAATGAGCACGACCCTGACACCAGAATCTACGTCTTTTACATAGATATACGTGCCTTTGGTAAGGGCTTTGAGGACTTATACCGGCGTTCCAAGGAGGCAGGCGTTCACTATATCAGGGGTTTACCGGGCGAAGTAATCGAAGATCCCAACACTAGAAACCTCAAGATTCGTGTGGAAAACACTACTACATCAAGGGTAGAGGAGTATGAACTTGATATGGTAGTACTGTCAGTAGGATTGCAGCAAAGCGATGACTTGAAGCATCTGGCCAGCGTCATGAATATTTCCCAGACCGCAGATGGCTTTGTGATGGAAGCACACCCCAAATTAAGACCTGTAGATGCACCAACCCCTGGAATATTCTATGCCGGCACCGTTGAATCCCCCAAAGATATAAAAGACAGTGTCACCCAGGCTGGCGCTGCCGTAGCAAGGAGTTCAATATTGCTGAGTTCTGGCATAGTACAGGGAGATGCAATTAAAGCGGTGGTAGACCTTGAGAAATGTACCTCATGTGGTGTCTGTGCCCAAGTATGTCCGTTTGGAGCAATTGAAGTAGACATAAAAGCCAAGACTGGAGCTCGAGTTATTACAGCTGTCTGTGCCGGTTGTGGAGCCTGCGCCGCCGAATGCCGATTTGGGGCTATAACAATTCGACATTTCCATGATGACCAGATACTGGCTCAGATAAGTGCTGCTTTGGAAGAAGAACCTGAGAAAAAGATAATAACCTTTTTATGTAACTGGTGTAGCTATGCTGCTGGTGACCTGGCAGGCATGTCGAGAATACAATATCCTCCTAACAACCGCTTCATTCGGGTAATGTGCAGCGCCAGGGTTGATGAGAACTTTATTTGGCATGCATTCAAACTTGGTGCTCCGATAGTTTTGATATCTGGATGTCATATAGGAGACTGCCATTACCTTAACGCCAACCATTGGACAATCAAGCGCGCAGATAAATTATGGAATCGTATGGAGAAGTTGGGGATTCGTCCGGAACGATTACAATTGGAATGGATCAGTGCTTCCGAAGGCCCCAGGTTCGCTCAGATTATGCGTGACCTTGAAGAAATGCGCCAGAAAGTAACCCCTGAAGAGATAGAATATACCAAAAACATACTTGCTAATAAAGATTCGAATCAGCAGGAATAAAATTAAAGAGAAAAGCATATAAAGATTACGGAGGCATTGGAGAATGCAAGAGTCGTTAAAGTGTCTTCACTGTGGCTATGAGTATAAAATCCAGGTAGCTACCAAGCAAGAAATCAGGGAGAGAGTATGTCCCCGGTGTAAATCAAATAGTGTGCGTAAAGTGTTATCCCAAAAAGGATAGGACTTGTAGTATAATTTATAATGTTTCCAATGACAGTTATAAGAGCAGGGATAATAAATGTCACGGGATATATTGGCACTGAGCTGGCTCGGTTGCTCTACCAACATCCTCGAGTAGAACTTAAATCGGTTACTGGACGAAGTGCGGCAGGACAAAAGCTTGGTGAAATATTCCCTCATCTCGCTGATGTTGACCTGTTAATAACGGATGAGCTTGAAGATAATATTGATGTTGCCTTCTCGGCAATGCCTCATAAGAATAGTGTGGCTGTGGTGCAGTCTTTATTAGGAAGAGGCATTAAAGTTATTGATGTCAGCGCGGACTTCAGGCTAAAGGATATTAATAAATACTCCGAATGGTATCAATTTAATCACCCTGCATCAGAAATGTTGAAAGAGGCGGTTTATGGATTACCTGAATTACATCGAGAGGAGATTGTCTCCGCCCACCTGGTGGCAAACCCTGGTTGCTATAGCACCTGCGCTATTCTGGCATTGGCACCAGTGATTAAGGAGGGACTTATTCATCCAGATATAATAATTGACAGTAAATCAGGTGTCTCCGGTGCTGGTAGGACTCTAAGCATAGCTACCCACTATGCGGAGGTAAACGAGAATATTTACGCTTACGCTGTTGAGGGACACCGACACTTACCCGAAATAGAGCAGGAGCTAAGAAACCTCAAACCTGAGAATAACCTCTCGATAACATTCGTTCCTCACATAGTGCCGATGACCCGAGGAATATTAAGCTCCTGTTATGCTAGATTAAGGGATACTAAACCGGGTGATAGTGTTAAAGATAAGGAAGAGTTATACCTGCTCTATCAGGAGTTTTACCAAGATTCGCCATTTGTTAAGGTAATGAACCGACCTCCTCAAACTAAACACGCATGGGGAAATAACTTTTGCTTGATTTATCCTACCTTAGATTCAAGGACTGGGAGGCTTATAGTTCTTAGCTGCCTTGATAATCTGGTGAAGGGTGGTGCTGGACAGGCCATCCAGAATATGAATTTAATGTTTGACTTACCTGAAACAAGCGGACTTGAAAATATGGCAATTTACCCCTAGAATGTGCAATTTGCTTGCCCTCATCGTCTAGAGGCCTAGGACGTCAGCCTTTCAAGCTGAAGATCAGGGGTTCGAATCCCCTTGGGGGCATTTTTTTATCAGCCCTATTCCTTCCAGGCACCTTCACCTATAAGCGGAACAAAGTAACAACCGCCTAAATTCTCCACCTTATTCCCTTTTTTAAGCCTGGTTATTTTCATTAGTTCCTGTTGCCAGCGTGAGCCTACCGGAATCACCAGTTTTCCACCCCAGGATAATTGTCCCAACAGGATTTGAGGAATAGAGGGTGCCCCCGCTGAGACTATGATAGCATCGTAGGGTGCATTATCCAGCCAGCCTAGAATCTTGCTGGCAATATGAACCTCTATGTTAGAATAGCCAAGGCTTTCAAGGACATGCCTGGCCGATTCTGCTAGCTCAGGAACACGCTCGATAGTCACTACTTGACCGGACAGCTCAGCCAATATCGCTGCTTCGTAACCGCTCCCGGTACCTATCTCCAACACCTTCTCATTACCTTTAAGCTCCAGCGCCTGTACCATCAGAGCAACAATGTAGGGTTGAGAAATGGTCTGACCAAAGCCAATGCTTAGTGGCCTATCCTCATAAGAGGCATATTGGAGTTCTTTAGGTACAAAAGCCTCACGAGGAACATGCTTCATAGCATCAACTACGCGCTTATCCGCAATCTCCCAGTTAAGGTGCTTGATTAAGTTGGCTTGGGCCTTTACTAAATCCATGACTATCCGTCAAACGGAAATATTAATCAAAGGATTTGTGATAGAGCTATAAGAATTATGATTATGACCCCAGCAAGTATACCAATACGACGTAGTTCAGGATTTAAGTATTGATAGTCGTTTAGTGGTCGCTGGGTTTCGGAAGACACCTTAGCTGATAATTGAGGCTCGGTAGTTACTGTTATGGCTGGTCGGGAGTACTTTCTCTGTATTTCCTTTGCTTGTCTTATACTTTGTTTTTGTTTAGTACGACGTGTTTTTTTTGGCATTATTCATTTTCCCGATGAGGATGGGGTTGTTTATATATTCTGGTACTGGAAATATAGGCATGGCCTAGAACTCGCTGAACAGATTGGAGGTCGGCACCACTTCGTAATTTATTAATAGCGAAGCTATGGCGCAAGGTATGCGGTGTAATTTTTGCACCGAGCCCTGCTTTAGATGCATAATTCTTTACAATTTGCCAGAAACCTTGCCTGGTGAGCCGTCCACCCCGTCGATTAAGAAACAACGCCTCCTCATTTTCATCATATAATAAATCGAGCCTGCCATTCTTGAGAAAATTTCTTAATAATTGGTTGATATGAAGGTCAAAAGGTATTTGTCTGTTGGAATCACCATGAATACAGTATAGGCGAGATTTAGCCAGGTCAATATCTTTCACGTTTAAAAATACCAGTTCACTGGCGCGTAAACCAGTGGCATAAAGCAGTTCTAGCATCACCTCGTCTCTTCTAGCCTCAGGAGTGGATAGCTTTTGGGGCTCGGCCAGCAAGCGTGAGTACTCATGTGGAGATAAGAATTTGGGTGGGTGCTTGCTGACTCTGGGAGGGAGTATTTTCTGTGATGGGTTCTCCTTTAACTTGCCTGAATCAACCATAAATTTATAAAATGACTTGACCGAGGCTATCTTACGAGCTGCTGTAGCCTGAGAGTATCTCTTCTCTCTAAGGTTGAGCATATAGCTTTTTAATAATTCGCTGCTCGACTTTATTATTCCCTTTGTTTTCTCTACTTCAAAGTAGGCTATTAACTGATTAAGGTCATTGCGATAAGCAGCTATCGTATTAGGAGAACATTTCTTCTGATTGGATAGGTATTCAAGAAAGCTACCAACGCTTTGTTCCATTAAGAGTCATTCTAACATAACTACAACCATTTTTGTCCACATTAAATATCCCTGTTACAATTGATTTACTGTGAAAATACAATTGGAGGAGCAAATTAAAGCTTTACCACAGAATCCAGGGGTCTACCTCTTTAAAGACGAGCAAAGCAGGATTATCTACGTTGGCAAGGCTGCTAATTTGAACAAAAGAGTAAGAAGTTATTTGGGCACCAGGGGTAACCTGTCGGCAAAGGTCCGGCAATTAATATCGAAAATAAATGACCTGGAGTTTATAATCACCGACTCCGAACAGGAAGCGCTCATTTTGGAGTGTAATCTTATAAAGAAATATCATCCGCGATACAATATAAGTCTTAGAGACGACAAGACCTTCCCCTACATTAAAATAACTATTAACGAAGAATGGCCGGGAGTATATATTACACGACACTTTAAGAATGACGGAGCAAAGTATTTCGGTCCTTTTACCAGTGCTGCATCAGTACGTAAAACTTTAAAGCTAATAAAGAGCATCTTTCCATTCCGTTCTTGCACCAGATCCATCAATGAAACTAATGAGCGACCTTGCCTCGAGTATTATATTCACCGCTGCCCTGGCCCATGTATCAACGCTGTGAGCAAGCAGGAATACCGGGAAATAATAAACCAGGTTAGTCTATTTCTCGAAGGTAAACAGGAATTGGTACTCCGCCAGCTTAAGAAGAAGATGAGAGCAGCAGCACAGCAATTCAAATTCGAGAAGGCAGCTTTAATACGTGACCAAATTCAAGCAACAGAAAGGATTATAGAGGGACAGAGAATTGCTATCCGATTAAGTGGCGAGCAAGATGTTATTGCCATGGCGCAAAATGGAGAGCAGGCTTATGTTGAAATATTTTTAATTCGCAATAATAAGCTTATTGGGCATGACCATTTCATAATGGAAGGCATCAGCGATGAAAAGCCCAATCAAATAATAACAAGCTTCATAAAACAATATTACGCCTCAGCTTCATATGTGCCACCGCTGATATTACTTCAATATCCGGTGGATGAGATATCGGTACTGACGGAATGGCTCAAGGAGCGGAGAGGGAAAAATATAAATTTCCAGGTGCCCCAGCGGGGAGTCAAGAAAAGGCTGGTAGATATAGTAGCCAAGAATGCCGATAAAGGGTTGCTACTGGCTAGAACCAGGCAGGTAAGTTCAGAGCATGTGATTTCTGGTCTGGAAGAGCTAAAAGATAGTCTTTGTTTGCCGAAAGTTCCCCTGAGAATAGAAGGCTATGACATTTCTGATATTCAAGGCACTTTAGCCGTGGGTAGTATGGTTGTTTTGGAAAAGGGCTTGCCCAGGCCAGGTCACTATCGCCTTTTTCGAATAAAAAACTTTGTTGGTTCCAATGATTATGCCATGATTCAGGAGGTTTTAAGACGACGCTTCAACAGAGTTGTGGGTGGTGGGGATAGTTGGGCAAGCATACCGGACCTCATACTTATTGATGGCGGCAAGGGACAGCTCAATGCTGCACTTGAAGTCATGCTGGAAATGGGCATTGACTCTATACCTATTGCCAGTCTGGCTAAGGAGAATGAGGAAGTCTTCATACCTGGCAAGCCTGATCCGGTTGACATGCCAAAAAGTTCTATTGCACTCAATATTCTTAAAAGAACGAGAGACGAAGCACACCGCGTGGCTGTAAATTATCATCGAAAACTTCGACACAATGCAGGAATCGCTTCAATTCTGGATGACATTCCTGGAATTGGGCCGAAACGGAGGAAAGTACTGCTAAATGAATTTGGTTCAATTGAAGCTATTAAAAATGCTCCAGTTGAGAAAATCAGCCAAACGAAAGGAATAACTCCAGCTATAGCAAATAGAATCAAGGAATACCTGTAATCTTACAACCGTAAAAGCACTGTGGCTGTTATCTAATGCTGCAAATAATTTCTAAGGGTCAAGGCGTTTTTAATGGAAAAAGCTTCAGCATCGTTATTGAAGTAGATGTAGACAGTCTTGACATCTTTGCCTAGCCGAATAACTTTCTGTGCCCATTGGAGAAGCTCTTCATCGGAATAACAGCTCGAGTATAAACGACGGCTTCCATGTAAACGTATATAGGCAAAATCGCTGGTGGCCATAAAGGGGTAATTCATATCAGGCATATCAAAAACACATAAACCGATATTGTAGAGTTTCAAGGTTTGA
>CAZCKW010000011.1:14195-15543 GCA_964499375.1 uncultured Dehalococcoidales bacterium | reverse complement strand
AAGGCCTTTCCACGAACAGGGAGGCCAGTATCACCACGCCCAGTATTATTAAACTACTGATGGCCACCTCGCCTGTCCAGAAGTTGAACAGGGCATAGTATGGGTCATAGTCCGTAAAAAACAGCGTTGCCGAAGTGGCGGTAACATACACAACCCATATCAATACCCCGTAACGCAGATATCTCAAATACTGGTCGGGTCCGGCGGGTATAAATCTATTGAACTTTTTAGGGGATATTTTCCTGCCCAGCTTCCCCAGCCACTCTTGAAAACTACCTAAAGGACAAACCCAACCACAAAACGCCGGGCCAACGAGTAATGCCAGAGCAAATATGATGTACATCAGGATAAAGGATGATGCGTGGATTTTATGTACGTAGGCCCCCGCCGTGACATACTGGTAAATGGAGACGACACCACCAAAGGGACAGACAGCATGCAGCGATGCTGATGACAGGAAGCCGATTGCCCTTCCTTGATCCTCCAGGGCATGATTAACCGCGATCAATGCAATGAGGGCAAAAAAGAATATCTGGATGATCAACCGCAGATTAATCTTCTTCCCGCTTTTATCTCTTTTCTTCACGTTCTTGGGTTCTGGTGCACTCTGAGGAGCTTCTTGTTGTGCCATCAATTATTCTCCTTATCCTGATGTTACAATAAGTGTAATACACTAATGTGAATATAATGTTAATAAACCATTAGGTTCCTCCAGCCAGCCACATCTGCTGAAGCTAAACAAGGGGCTATTGAAGCCATTTTACCATCAATACCTGCCTATGTCCCCAGTTTGATATGGGAAATCCAGGATCAAACACATATAAGCGGAGATGGTTATTGGGGGATGGTCGGGATTATCTTTTGTGTTCTCTGTCCCTGAAGCGCTCGTAAATATCGACCAGGTCAATTTCACCCATTCGAACCTTGCCGACAAACCAGCCTATCACAACGAATAAGGCCACGAGCAGGGCTTTTGGCAGACCAAGGCATACCACCACTAGCCCCACTACTAACCCAATAATAGCACCTATTATCTTTGGGTTTAACATCTGTTAGCTCTCTTCTAGCGCACGGCTAACGTCTTGGCTTTCTTTGACTCATATTTAAGTTTAATGTCCACCTTCGCTACAGCCAGTCCGGTGAGCTGTTCTACTGTTTCGCTAATCCTGCTTCTTGACTCGGCTTCAAGCTCAAGTAGATTACTTCCCAGGGCTACTGAAGTTCGACAGGAAATGAACAAGCCTTCCAGTCTTTCCTTAACGCTGCTTTTAACATCACGTACATCGTGAATAGTGGCACCGGCGTGTTCCACCAGTATGCAGACGCTATCAGCATCAATAGTGCTGGT
>CAZCKW010000011.1:12952-14095 GCA_964499375.1 uncultured Dehalococcoidales bacterium | reverse complement strand
GCCCCGACCAATATCAGCAGAGCAATTATTATTATTATTACCCGATTAAAAATAGATAGAAACATATACCATCCTTCTCCTCGAGGCTTGCATGAAGCCAGCCTTCAATTTACCTCGATAGATAGCTACTCCACTTTTGTTTGTTTCTTCTCAGGTATCTCAACGCCCACAACGCGCACATTGATCTCCTTGGCGATAAGACCAACGAGCTCCATGAGGCGAAAGGCAACCTGCTTACGAACCTCGTTGATAATGTTGGGTATGCTGAATCCATATACGACGATTAGCTGGAGGTCAATAATAGCTTCTGTTTTACCCACTTCAACCGCTACACCCAGTCTGGCTTTCTCATCAGCGGCTCCCAGGTGTTCAGTAAGTACACGGCGAACGGCACTCTTGCCCAGTCCAGCCACACCTTTAATCTCCTTGGCAGCCAGTCCGGCGATTGATGCTACGACCTCCTCACCTATTATGGTTTCACCAACAAATTCTTGTTCAGCCATTGCTCCTCCTGTGGGTTATATTACGCATATATTTAAAATGACACAAGCACATTATCTACTGTCGTTAAAAAGCTTCTATAAGTGTTTACCTTTAAGCGACGTCGGAAAATGCCTAAGCCACTTTAGCTTGCTTCTTCTCCTGGATCTCAACGGTCACAACGTTTATATTGATTTCCTTGGCAACAAGTCCGCTGATTTCCATGAGGCGGGTACCCACCTTTTTACGAACTGCGTTTACAATGGTGGGTATATTAAATCCATATATGATACCCAACTGGAGGTCAACTATAGCCTCTTTTTTCCCCACTTCAACCTGCACACCCAATCTGGCCTTCTCTCCAGCGCCTCCCAGGTGCTGGGTGAGCGCGCGGCGAACGGTACTTTTACCCAAACTGGCAACTCCTTCTACCTCCTTGGCAGCCAGTCCGGCGATTGAGGCCACCACCTCATCACTTATGATGGTTTCCCCGGCAAATCCGTGCTCAATTTTCTTTTCTTCAGCCATTTTTATCCTCCTCATATATTGTATCTTGGTAAATCGCTCGACTCCAAACTGTTTTCAATTTACGACAGCGCTATCCTCAAATTAAAGTCATCAATTATATGATAACAGATAATTGATGTTTGTCAATATTTTTAT
>CAZCKW010000011.1:0-12852 GCA_964499375.1 uncultured Dehalococcoidales bacterium | reverse complement strand
GTCTCCCTGGCGAATATGGCAAAGAGGGTTACTGACAAAAGCATAAAGCCAGCGCCTAGAAAGAAAGGCAAATCTAGTCCGCTAACATCTTTCAGCCAACCAAGGAGAATAGGACCTATAATGGTGCCAATGTCAGTTGCGGTGCGATATAATGCCAGAGTATGCTCGTAGTCTCGTGATAACGCAATATCAGTGACATAGGCACTGGATACAACACTGCCGAAGGCTCTTCCCATGCCCAGCACCGCAGCGCTGAGTAAGAAAGAAGAGTAACTGCCGCTCTGAGTAAAAAGAACCAGTCCAATGGTAGTTACTATCCCACCAGAAAAAATAAGGGATTTCCTTCCCATCTTATCTGAAAGCCTGCCGGCAAGGAAGCCGAGGGCAAACTGGGTAATAGCGGCTACCCCAAGAGTCCAGCCTATCTGTACTTCCATCAAACCGAGGCGTTCATAGCCCAGTAGGGGAATTAGAGTAATCTGGTTACCGGTTATAGTAAGTAGAGTAACCAGGGAAATAATGGATACCAGCACAAAGCTAAGATTCTGGTATAATGGGGTTTGTCTATTAGCTGGCTTATTAGTTGAGAAATTATTTGACGTTGTGGATGTGGCAGGTGTTTGCCTCATTATAGTTTCAGGAATGCGCAGGTAATTCCACAAAGTAGCTGCAGAGGCGAGTGCAGCAAAGCAGAAGAAAGGAGCCCGGTAACCCAGGTACTGACCTACAAAGCCTCCCAGAGTTGGTCCCATGCTTGCGCCGATAAGCAGGCTTCCCCAGTAGAGACTCATGTACTGCCCGCGTTTAGCAGGGGTGCTTATTTCACCGGTGATAATCATGGCAGTCACGCTGAAAACAGTTGCGGCTAGTCCTTCAAGCAGGCGGAGCGCCACCAGTTGCCAGCATTCAGTGGCAAAGCCCATAAATAGGGTGCTGATTGCTACTATGCTGGGACCAAGGATGAGAAGGGGTCTCCGCCCATAGCGTTTAGCCAGTTTCCCTGTAGGTACACACATGATAGCTCGGCCTACACCGTAGGCACTAATAATTAATCCCACAGTTGTCCCTATTTGTGTTGGAGCAGTGCCAAGTGCCTGGACGAATTTGGGCAGTACAGGACTGAGAAATCCCATCCCTATCATCAGTAAAAACTGCCCCACGCAAATGGACAGGAGGGTTTTGTCATGCCATGGGCTGTCTTTTTTCATAGAGGTTATATCTTTAATTGGTGAAGGGTACTACTTGCAGGGCAGTCTCCTATTATAGACGGTAAGTACAGCTTTTATCTAGGCAAAGCTGGCAATAACAGCCTGTCCCAGAGAGATGCCGCCATCATTACAGGGCACCTGGCTGTGGGTGAATACTTGAAAGCCGCTTGTTTCCAGTAAATTAATAGTTTTTCTAAGGAGTAAGCGATTCTGGAATACACCGCCACTCAAGGCTACCTGTTGAATTCCAGTTTCGCTGGCTATCATTTGGCATACATCGTTTGTCACCCTGGCTATTGTGTTGTGGAATCTGTTTGATATTATTTCCCGGGGGACATTTTTTACCAGGTCTTTAACTATGGCTGAGAGTAAGTCACCCAACTCTATAACTCTTACTCCCTTATCCCCGGCAATGTGGTATGGGTATCTATACTGGTTGTCTGTATGATTCCCCTTATAGGCAATCATTTCCAGCTCTACGGCCGCTTGTCCTTCGTAATCTATTTTAGCTCTTATGCCTATCAGTGCCGATACGGCGTCGAACAGCCGTCCCATGCTGGATGTCAATGGCGAATTCAGTCCTCTTTCTATTTGATGTTTAATAATCTGGATTTCAGCTTCGCTGACCTGTTTCAGGTGCGCTGATTGTGATAGGTTTGCTGTATTTTCGATGACAGTGTTTAGGGCGTTTTCTCCCAGGAGACCCAGAAGATAGCTTATGGTAATACGGTAAGGATTTTTAGTGGCTTCGTCTCCTCCTGGCAAAGGCAAGTATTGCAGATGGCATACTCGGTTAAAACTTCTATAGTCAGCTACTAAAAACTCTCCTCCCCAGACATTTCCATCGCTGCCCAATCCGGTGCCGTCAAAGGCAACGCCGATAACAGGTGTCTGTAATCCATTATCTGCCATACAGCTAGCAATGTGAGCATGATGGTGCTGTACGGGAATGAGCTTCACTCCAGATGCAGACAGCTCTTGAGCGTAGGTGGTGGAAAGATAATCGGGGTGCAGGTCATGGGCGATAATCTCAGGCTGGATGTGGAATAGCCTGTTATACAGTGAGATGGTATCAGCGAAATGCTCCAGGGTTTCCATATTTTCCAGATCGCCAATATGCTGGCTCATAAAGGCATAATTATCTCTGGTCAGGCAGAAAGTGCTTTTCATCTGGGCACCACAGCCAAGCACTTGTCTGGCTTTAAATTTGAGGTGGATAGGGTCAGGGGCGTAGCTGCGAGCACGTCTGATAAGCTGGCTTGTTTTTCTTTCTATCATGGCAACGCTATCGTCGTAGCTGGAAGCAATATCACGATTGTGAACCAGGAAGTAATCTGCGATTCCTGAAAGCCTGCTAAAGGCTTCATCATTGTCTTTAGCGATAGGTTCTTCGCTGATATTGCCACTGGTCATTACTAAAGGCAATTGGGTGTATCTTAGTAAAAGGTGGTGGAGAGGTGTGTAGGGTAACATAACGCCAAGGTATTCCAGGTTTGGGGCTACTTCTCGGGACAGGGATGAGTCAACTCTCCATCTCATAAGCACTATAGGGCTTTGGGGGGAGGAAAGCAGCTTTGTTTCTTCCGGTGATACATAGCAATGTTTTTGGACTTCAGCTAAATTGGTTACCATTATAGCGAGGGGTTTAAAAGGTCGCTTTTTTCTTTGCCGCAGGGTTTTAACTACAGTTTCGTTACTGGCATCACAGGCGAGGAGGAATCCTCCCAGACCTTTTATAGCAACTATTTTCCCTTCTATTAACAGTTGACCAGCGCTGGCTATGGGGTCTGAGGTCTCAATAATCTTGCCATGGGCATCGGCCAGTTCAACTTTTGGGCCACATTCAGGGTAAGCGTTGGGTTGGGCGTGGAAGCGACGATCCTGAGGATTATTATACTCTACCTGGCATAGAGGGCACATTTGGAAGTGGCGCATGGTGGTACTGGGGCGGTCGTAGGGCATGTTATCGATTATGGTAAATCGAGGCCCGCAGTTGGTACAGTTGGTAAATGGATAATGGTATCGCCTGTCATTTGGGTTCAGTAGTTCGCTTAAGCAGGCTTTGCAGGTAGCAATATCTGGAGAGATTAGCTGGTATTTGCCTTCCACGGCAATACTGGGCCTAATTTCGAAGCTTTCATGGCCAGCAGCAGGGAGGTAGGTAACGGATATATCTTCAATATGAGCCAGAGGTGGGAATTCTGTTTGCAACTCTGCCTTAAATTGTTCAATAGCTTCCGCTTCCCCCTCCACCTCAATTTTAACGTCTTCGGAGGTGTTGTAGACCCATCCCGTTAAATGGTGCTTGGTGGCCAGTCCGTAGACAAAAGGTCTGAAGCCGACCCCTTGAACAATGCCACGGACGCTGATGTGAGCCAACTGAAGGGTATTTCTTTTGGACATTCGTAGCTTGAGTGTTATTTTTTGTCTATTTATTTAAACCGGGTCAAGATTGTGGTTGGACGATGGCATATGTTTTATTCATTGGTGTTTTCAGCAATGGGGCTCAGCTTGCTCTCGTTTTTTAACAGCAAGCTCTGCTGCATTCACAAATTGGTAGACCATTGGTGATGCTGTCAAAGCAGGGTGTGTGCCCATTTGGAATAATGAGCATTCATGGGCAGTCATCCTGGCCTGGATGCAGGCACTGATAACATTTGTTATTTCACATGTGCTCGTACCTCCGGAGACTTCGCCTCCAAGGAGAAAGCCGTCGTCCTTAGAGAATACCAGCTTTACTTTTGTATTAACTGCTCCAGGCATGCCTCCTGGGTGTCTATCAGGTGCTGTTATATCACCTGTCACGACATCGTAGCCTTCTCCTCTTGCTGCTGCTTCAGTCAAACCGGCGCAGCCAAATGCTCTTTCTCCAATGATGGTGGAGAAGACGCCAATCTCTCCGCAGTTACGGCAGTGGGTATCAAAGAGGTTAGCTCCAGCTATGCGTCCTTCCGCTCCTGCGGCAGAGGCGAGCATAATGATGCTTGACTTGCCGCTAAAGAAGGAATATTTCTCGCAGCAGTCGCCACAAGCAAATATGTTCTCATCTGTAGTGCGCATATATCGGTCAACTGCAATAGCTTTTGCTGGTCCTATTTCGAGGCCAGCGTTCTTAGCTAATTTTATATTAGGCTTGGCGCCTATACTTATGATAATCATATCAGCTTTTAGTTCCTTGCCATCTGATAGCTTGATGCCGCTAACCTGTTTGTCACCAAGGATGGCTTCCACCCTACTACTGGTAAGTAGTTTTATTCCTCTGTCGGTTAGTATCGTCTCAGCTTCATTACAAAACTCTTCGTCAATGGCCAGTTGTAAACAGTGTGGAAGCATTTCTACAATAGTAACATTACAATTGTGGTTTTTCTTGCATTCATCGGCCAGTTCTACACCGATGAAGCCGCCTCCGATTATTACAATGTCTTTAGCGGCATTAATGGCATCAAGCATCTTTTCCAAGTAGATGGTATCCTTTTTTGCCATAAAGACATTTTTCTTTTCTATTCCAGGGATTGGCAGGACTACTGGGGAAGAGCCGGTGGCTAGAATAAGTCTGTCATAGCCAATGGTATTTCCCCCAGCCAATAAGAGTGTCTTCTTATCCCTGTCAATCCTCTTCACCTCTTCTATAGTGAACTCGATCCCATTGTTCTCAAGCATTGCGTCTGGGATTATATTCTTTTCTGGGCTGCCCAAAGTGCCAAAGATATATGGTAACCCACATGGAACCTGTACTTGCGCCTCTTTACGGAATAGATGTACATTTTTCTCAGGATATCTCCTACGGCAACTTATAGCTGCTGGTATTCCTCCGGCGCTTCCTCCAATGACCAATACATCCACTTTCTTCATTTTGTTTACCTCTTTTTAGTCTATTTTACTTGCTGGTTTGTTTTTATTTCGTTCAATAACCAGGAACACCAGTTTTCTATTCCGTCGCCAGTCTTGCACGAAACCTTAAAAATCTGGACCTTGGGGTTCAAGCCTACAAGTGTACTTTGAAAAGAAGAAATATCGAAATCAATGTAGGGTAGAAGGTCAATCTTATTTATCACCACTACATCAGCGTCAGCAAATATCATTGGATACTTGGCAGGTTTATCATCGCCTTCAGGGATGCTGGAGATTACTATCCTTTTATGTTCTCCCAGGGCAAATTCAGAAGGGCAGATAAGGTTGCCTACATTTTCAATGAGAAGTAAATCCATATCTTCCAGTGGCAGGCTTTGGAGAGCATGGCTAATCATAGTAGCAATTAGAGTGCAGTTCTCCGACATGTACCTTGTGGTTATCTGAATAACTGCAACCGCTTCAGTGTTAACCTTTTCTGCGTCAATCGTTGAGGCCACATCGCCTTCGACCACTGCAATTCTCAGTTTATTCTTCAACCTGGCAATAGTTTGCAGGATGAAGCTTGTCTTCCCAGCCCCTGGAGATGACATAATGTTGACAGCGAGAATCTTGTGATTATCCAGTATAAGCTGGTTTTGGGCAGCTATGGATTGGTTGGCTTCCAGGACATTTTGGATTACTTCTATTTTCTTCATTCTACCTCCATGCTTTCTACATATAGCTCTTGGCCTCCAGCTAATTCCAGACTATGGCTTTGGCATTTAGGGCAGGTGTATAGAGTATCCTGGGGGTAAAAGACAGTGGAACAATCTCGGCAGCGAAAACGGGCTGGAGGAACTTCAAAATTAAGTATTGCTTCCTCAGCGATAGTACCTTTACTGAGTGAACTGAAATAAAATTCTATAGAATCGGGTACAAAGCCTGATAGCTCACCAACAACTAAATTGATTTTAGCAATCCTACTGACTTGTGCCTCTCTGGCCTTGTCCAGAGCAATGTTGATGATGCTTTCCGTAATTCCCAGTTCATGCATTTTATATGAAGTGTTGGATGATGTAACATTATATCATGGAGGAGCTGATCCTGGGTATTGGGAACACACTTAAGGGCGATGATGGGGTTGGTGTCTATATTGTGGAAAAGGTCGGCAAATATCTAAAAAAAGTTGAAAAAAGGCCAGGGAAAGACAGTTCCACAGAAGCTAAAAAGGGCATAATCACAATAGACTGTGGTACGACTCCCGAGAACTACACATCAGTTATCAGGAAGCATAAACCTGACAGGCTCATTTTAATAGATGCGGCTGATATGGGTTTAAGCCCAGGTTCATATAGAATCATACCACTGGAGAAAATGGGAGTTATGTGTATTTCAACGCACAAAATGCCTCTAGCAGCCTTTCTGTCGTATGTAAGTGAACTTTGTCGTGATATAGTGCTTATAGGTATTCAGCCAGGGGGGATGGATTTCGGTATAACATTATCCAGTGTTGTTCGCAGAAGTGGAGATCAGGTTGTGAATCGTATCATAGAAAAACGGTTAAACGAGATAAAGACGTTGAGCTAATAGATGTCTAAGGCAAAGATTTGAGTGTGGGCAGCCACCTGTTTATTAAGTTACCACAAGCTCATCAGCGTACTTGTCATAGCTGGAGAGCATAAATTCATCTGTCATGGATAATGCACCTGTTGGGCATATGTCGTTGCATTGTGCACAGAAGCAGCATCTGGAGACAAATATTTTCACTTTTTTCTCCTCAGGCATGAATTCTATGGCTTTGGTAGAGCAGACCTTAATGCATAGCTGACATCCTGTGCATTTGTCTCTATTAAGGGATATCTTCCCCCGAAAGTTCGGTGGAACTTCTACCGGTGGGTTCAGTAGCTTTGCATCTTTTTGAACCTTGTTCAGGAACTCAGTAGCTGATTTTGGTGCGTATTTTGCCGGGAATTCATTTGTTGCCGGGGTTAGAAACAGCTGCTTTAGCAGAATTTTTACAATGCTCATATTTTTACCTCAGAGCATCAAATCTACCGATATCAGTATCAGACCAACAAGGCTTACGGCTGTCATCACAACAAGATAAAGTTTACTCGCCTGATCAACTTTAAACCGTGCCATGGCAGAGCGCAGCAACATCACACAGACAAACATTATGAGGAAGACCTTAAGCAAGAAGAACAGGGCGTCAACTATAAATGCTGGTGCAGATGCCTCAATACCTAATATAGGAGAGAGATTGTATGGAAAGAACAGGGCAACTATGAAGGCTACTATGGCGAAGGACTTTATAGCATTTGCGATGTAGAATAAAGCGAGGTTTCTACCGGAATACTCAACTAATAATCCGCCAGCAATCTCTGTTTCGGCTTCTGCTATGTCGAATGGTACCTTGGAGAGTTCAGCAGGTGTAACAAATAGAAGGACGAAGAGCATGATTAAAGTACCTACAATTCCAACTGGGCCTACTAAATTCCAAATGGGGTATGTCGCAATCGTTGATAACAGAAATGGGTTAGTGACAGAAACGAAGCTGATACGCCATGCGATGGCAACTATTACCATTGCCAGGGGGAACTCATAGCTCATCATCATGACCATTTCTCGCTGTGCGCCTATAGTAGCGTATGGCGAACTCGATGAGAATCCAGCTATTACAATAGCCAGGGAAGGTATAACCAACAGGTATAGTAGCACTATTGCATCACCAGAACTGCCCAGCAATGCATTCTGGCCGAATAGTGGTATGTAAAGCAGTAGTACAGAGGCTCCCACCAGGCAGAGAATCGGAGCTAGCTTGAATAACCAGGTAAGGGCATCAGCGGGTATAATACTTTCTTTAATGAGTAGCTTTTCAACATCGCGGAAAGGCTGGATTATTGGAGGTCCCACTCTACCCTGCATATGGGCAACTATCTTGCGGTCAATACCCAGGTATAAAAGGCCGAATATTGCTCCTACTATGAATACAACAACAGGACCAATAATTATTGTTGCTATGCTTAACGGATTATTAGCTATCAAGTTTATCTTTTAACCTCCTCGTTTTTTCCAGGGAGAGATTGTGCAAATCTTTATCAGTGAGCACGAGTTTTCTCTTCGTTCTTGAGTCAATAGCGATAGCTCTGTTGGTACATGATATACAGGGGTCAATGGAGGCAAAAGCTATAGGGACATCGGCAATTTGCCCACCTATGAGGATTGTCGGCATAGACATAAGGTTTGCGTATGTTGGTGCTCGTATTTTCCAGGTGGCCAGCGTTTCCTCTCCACCCTGTAGTCGAACGTGATGGAAGCATTCGCCTCTAGGCGCTTCATGCCGTCCGACACCTTCGCCCTCTGCCTTCTTTAGCCTGGCTAAGAGTTTTGCTATTTTAGGTTCCGTAAGTATATCACCTGATGGCATCAGTGCCAGGCAGCGGTCTATGATTTCGATAGATTGTTTGACCTCCAATAATCGGACGATGATTCTATCATACACATCACCTACAACTGTCCCGGTCAATATATCCGGGGTGATAGCTTTGATATCCAGATCGGCATACGCGCTGTAAGCCTCATCTTGTCTTACATCCTTGGGTACGCCACTTGCTCTAGCGGTCGGACCAGTCGCTGTGAATCTTAAAGCATCCGTAGTTTTTAAAATACCCACATTCTTGGTGCGCATCCTTATAGTCCTATCCTCTAAAAACACAGTTTTTAACTGGTTGAAGGTGGTTTTATAATATTCCAGGGTTTTTCTGATTCTGGGGAATTGTTCCTCAGTAATGTCTCTCCGAACTCCACCAATTTGGAACATAGCCTTAGAATTTCGGTTTCCCGTAAGGTATTCCATCAGGTCCATCACTTCTTCTCTAACACGCCACACAAGGTAGAATACAGAGTCAAAGCCAATCTCATGAGCAGCCACGCCTGCCCATAATAAATGTGAATGTATTCTTTCCAGTTCAGCAACAATCACGCGGATATACTCCGCTCTTGCGGGTACCTCAATATCTGCAGCTTGTTCAACGGCCTGTACAAATGCGAATGGGTGGCTTGTGGAGCAGATGCCACACACTCGTTCAGCCAGATATATACTTTGAACAGGGTTATTTCTGTTTATTCCAAGCCATTCAATACCACGGTGTACTTGCCCTGCGACCACATCTACGTCCACAATTTCCTCCCCGTCAATGCTAAGGTCCAGCCGAATAGCTTCATGCACTGCGGGGTGGATCGGGCCTACGGGTATGGTGTAGCTTGTTTTTATTTTCCCTTCAATCATTTTTTATTCCTTCCCTCCCTGGCAACACCCTGAGCATGTCATATGGTCCCGTTTCATCCTTTCTCCAGGGGTAGACGCCTTCGGGGAAATCCTCGGGCAGGAATAGCCTGCGCTTATCAGGGATGCCAATAATCTCCACTCCTGTCATCTCCTGGATTTCGCGCTCTGTGAATATAGCTCCTGGTATGATGTCTGTAATGGTTGGTATTTTCAAATCGCTCTTGGGCAAAGTTATCCGAAGTCCGAGTGATAACGCTTTGAGGTGATGTCCATAGTATATGGTGAAATGGTATATCAGCTCGACACTGTCCCCACGATCGTCAAAAGATATAACAGAGAGGTGTGGGTATTCCTGTAGCTTGCAGATGTGCTCCACTGCTTTTCTAAAGGACTCTCTTTTTACATGTATCCAAATCGACGCATAAAGGTTTTTCTTGACTGCAATCTCTTTTTGGTAGATCCTGGCATCGATAAGGTTGCCGTCCAATATAGTAGTAAAGCTTTCGACTACTTCTTCAGGTGTCAGCATTTTCATTGTGTTACCTTTTGCT
The DNA here is from genome assembly GCA_964499375.1 of uncultured Dehalococcoidales bacterium. Lineage (GTDB taxonomy): Bacteria > Chloroflexota > Dehalococcoidia > GIF9 > AB-539-J10 > CAZCKW01. Next base: position 2,974 of record CAZCKW010000011.1, on the reverse strand, counting down.
CCGTAGGTCTTTCCAATTTTAACCAGGCTTTGACTACAGCTTCTGTAATAGCTTCAGGTCTGGGGGGACATCCAGGAACATATACATCTACGGCTATAAACTGGTCTATAGGTCCTACCAAATTATAAGATTCATAGAATACACCACCTTCCAGACCGCAGCTACCAATTGCTATGACTGCCTTGGGATCGGGTGTTTGCTCATATAGAAGCTTCAATCTTGGTGCCATCTGCCGTGTTACGGGGCCTGTTACCAGTAATACATCTGCATGGCGGGGTGAGCCGACAAGCACTATTCCGAAGCGCTCAACATCATACCGAGGGGTAAGTGCAGCAAGGATTTCAATATCGCATCCATTGCATGAACTGGCATTTAGGTGATAAACCCACAACGCCCTTTTGAATGAGTTAAGCCCCATATTTGCTCCCTTTCATTTAAATCGACCCTGCAGCAAGCAATATCACTGCGGTAATAGCCACAGCAGCTATAAACCAGATTATATAGTCATTTATTATTCCTGTGTGTGCTTTTATAGCTGGGTCATAGTATTGCTTGAAGGCTTGGAAAAAACCCCAATATATGTTATGAGCTTTTATATGTCGTTGTTCGGCAACGGGTTGTTCCTCGCCCGCCAAGAAAATCTGCGTTTGAACAGTCCCCTTCTTGTATTTTTTATTCCCTCGACTCCTAAAAAGATAGATTAGTGCTATTAGAATTATAAATGCAATGATGAAGACAAGAGGATTCCAAAAATTGAGGGGGTTAATAGTCATCTTGTTCCTCCTCCCATTGGAATAGGATCCTTGACCACTGTGGTGGGGTCAGGTGTAGAAAGGAAAACATTTTTAGTCATAGTTAAACACTTTTTCGGGCATATATCCTGGCAAAGGGCGCAAAAACAACACTTTCTCAAATCTATTTTAGGATATTTCTTGGGATATTTTTCTTTATATTCTTCAGGCATACTCACCATTTCTATAGCCTTGTTGGGACATATCTGAGAGCAAAGATCACAACTTATACAATTATCTATATCGAACTCCTGCTCTCCCCTGAAGCCCTCCGGTATTTCGATAGTCTCATAAGGGAATTTAACCGTGATCGGCTTTGAAAACAAAGCCTTAACTAACACTCCCACTGTTTGTATCATACCCATTACATATCACCTATCCATATCGGCTGGACATATATTTAGACTCCAGTAAATAGCCGGTATATCTGCTACGTGTGCTCCCTTTAATAGATGCTCAAGGACGGGAATCATATGTAAAAAATCCGGTCCTCTGATTTTAACCCTGTAAGGTTCCTTTTCTCCTATGCTTCTCATATACATGCTCCCTTCCCCTCTGGCAATTTCATTGCGCACATATACCTCGCCCTCAGGAATGCTAACTCGCTTGGGTGGCATTATTTTCGAGGACTCTATTACTTTGCCTTCTGGCATCCTCTCTAAGACCTGTTTTATAATTTTTATCGATTCCTTCATCTCTCCATTTCTAATCATACATCGGGCATAAGCATCCCCTGCTTGTTCAACTGGAATGGCAAAATCAAGCTCGTTATATATTTCATAAGGGTCATCCTTTCTGGTATCTGTTTTCATTCCCGAAGCTCTTAATACCGGTCCGGTGGCACCCAGTCTAAGGGCATCTTCCAACTTTAAAGTGCCAATCCCTTTTGTTCTCATGGAAAAGACTACATTATCGAAGGCTTCAATTTTCTGTATCATCTCCTCTGTTTGGTCCAGGACCTTCATTATCCTTTCTATACATCCGTTGGGTAAATCTCTCCTTACCCCTCCAGGGCAGATATAACCTGCTGGGTAGACCCTTCCTCCCGTTATGAGCTCAAAGAGGTCTAGAATGTAGTCTCTATATCCGAAAGCCAATTTGAATCCAGTATCGAAACCTATGCCGATGCTAATTGCGCCATACCAGATAAGATGGGATTGCAATCTGGAAAGCTCCGCCATTAGCACTCGTATGTATTTTGCTCTCTCAGGTACTTCAACTCCCGTTAGCTCGTCCACAGCCTCGGCATGTAGCAGATTCCAATTGAGAGGCTCGAGTACACAAACTCTATCTGATATTACGGAATTCTGCATGGGGATTCTATATTCCATTAATTTTTCAAAACCTCTATGTAAATAACCTGGGTCGGAGCGCGCAGATAGTATTCTTTCCCCATCTACTTTCAACTTGACGCCAAAATTGCCTGAGCCTGCATGGGCTGGCCCAAAATAGAAATTGTATTCGGTCCCTTCTTCGGTGAAGGGACTTATTTGCTCATTGCCAGTAAGCTTTTTCTCGCTCATTTTCCTCTTGGTAAAACTCTCTTCTGGTATATTCTCTCCAGTTAAAATCCTTCCTGAAGGGAGGGGGCCCATCCCAGTTCTCCAGGAAGAGTTGAGCTAAATCTCCGTTGCCTTCAAATTCAACCCCGAAAAGCTCATGTAGTTCCCTCTCGTGTATTTGAGCGTTTTCTTCCCATATAGGTGTAACGGAGTCGATAGTAGGATTAGCCCTATCTATATTTGTTTTTATTGTCAGGACTATTTTCTCCGAATATGACCAAATGTGATAAGTAAGCTCAAATATTTCGTCCTGGGGCCAATCAGTTACCGAAATTGCTGAAAGATGGGCAAAACCGATCTGTTTAGCGAAATTACACAGGGCTATTAAATCCCCTCTATCAACTGTCACCCAAATCCTTCGGTCCCTCTGGATTTTTCCTTCGATATTAAACTTCGAGCGTATCTGCTCTATAATCCCGGTCTCTTTTCTAGTTTCCACGTTGTTTGGCATATTTTCCTCTTCACTCCATGGACTTTACATGCTGGAATATTTTAACGCAACACTCGAATACTGCCTCCGGTCTTGGTGGACATCCGGGAATATACATGTTAACCGGGATATAGTCTGATAGTTTTTTTATGGTGTTGTATGAATCCCAGTACATACCGCCACTCATGGAA
>CAZCKW010000010.1:6171-16270 GCA_964499375.1 uncultured Dehalococcoidales bacterium | reverse complement strand
ACAATATATAGGTTGGTTCCCGATGCCAACTAAATCGATTATACGCCCAACCAGTCTGGAATAGAAGGCTTTGCATCTGGTAATGGGCTGCGCCTCTCTGTAATGGATTAGAGCGGTACCAATAGAGGTAGAAGGTGGAAGATATTATGAATACACCGAGCCCTCTTAAAAAGAAGGCTCGGTGTAGTATCGCTATCCGGATTCTGGTTTTATCCAATAAAACCGCTGAAGTGAATCAGTACTGGTGCCAGCATTAGCGAGATTACAGACATTAGCTTGAGCATTATATTCAGGGATGGCCCGGCGGTATCTTTCATCGGGTCACCGACAGTATCCCCAACCACTCCTGCCTTGTGAGCGTCTGAGCCTTTACCGCCAAACTTTCCCGCCTCAATCCATTTTTTAGCATTGTCCCAGGCGCCACCGGCGTTGTTCAGAGTGATAGCAAAGATGAAGCCTGTGACCAAAGCGCCAATGAGAAAGCCTGCCAGGGCATATTTGCCCAGAATTACTCCCACGAGAACAGGTGCAATTATAGTCATGATCGATGGAGCCAGCATCTCCTTCAGCGCTATCTTAGTACAGATATCAACACACTTACCATATTCCGGCTTGGCTTTCCCTTCCATCAATCCTTTTATCTCGCGCCACTGCCGGCGAACTTCGTCTATGATAGCCGTTGTCGTTATACCCACAGACTTCATGGTCATGGCACAGAAAACAGGTGGCATGAGAGCTCCCAGTAGTATTCCAATAATGACCGGTGCACTTAGCAGGCTAAACGCGTCCGGCATTGGTATTATTATCTTGCCACCGGAGAATACCACTATTTGTGTGGCTATAGCGAAGGAAAGAATCAAGCCCAGTGAATTCAGAGCAGCGGCACCGATGGCAAATCCCTTTCCTGTGGCTGCGGTGGTATTGCCCAGGGAATCCAGAGCATCTGTTCTCTCACGCACTTCAGGAGGTAGCCCTGCCATTGTAGTAATGCCTCCGGCATTATCAGCTACAGGTCCATAGGCGTCGGTAGCCAGCGTCACGCCCAGGGTGGATAACATACCAGCGGCAGCCAGTGCCACGCCATAGAAGCTGCCGAAATGGAAAGCCACACCAATCGCAATAGCAATCAAGACTACCGGGGGCCATGTGCTCATCAATCCAGTGCTGAAACCACGAATTATGGTAGCACCAGCACCGGAGGTGGAGGCTTCAGCAATCTCCTGCGTAGGTTTAAAAACATAGGAGGTAAAATAGTTTGTGCTTTCTCCCATAAGAACGCCGGCTATCAAACCGACCAGCACTGCCCAGAAGAGCCCCAGGCTGGCGTCCAGGAAGTAAATCACCAGGAAAGCAAATATCGCGGTTAGTATCGAAGCGCCAAGCGTACCGCGACGCAACGCTCCCAGCAGGGCACTCATCTCCAGTTTATCTCCCACTCTGACCAGAAAGCAGCCGATTATGGAGGCAACAAGGCCCCCAGCGGCAATCAACATAGGAATCAACCAAGCAGTTTGATTATTGGCAACTATCCCAGTTGCGGTGACCACGACAGCCAGTGTCATGGTGGCGATGATAGATTCGACATAAGATTCGAAGAGGTCGGCACCCATACCGCATACATCGCCGACATTGTCACCCACATTGTCAGCGACGACCGCAGCATTTCTGGGGTCATCCTCAGGTATCCCCGCCTCAACCTTGCCAACAAGGTCGGAGCCGGAGTCTGCCCCCTTGGTAAATATGCCACCGCCTACCCTGGCAAACAGGGCTACCAGTGAAGCTCCAGCACCGTAGGCTGGGATTATCGCCAAGAAAGCAGGGTTGTTATGCCAGGCGAAATAGAGAATAGAGATACCTATAATGCCTATGCTGACCACGGTCAGCCCCATAACCGCCCCACCCCTGAAGGCAACTCTCAACCCTTGATTCAAGCCTTTTTGTGCTGCCGCACAGGTCCTGCCGTTAGCTCTGACGGCAATGCTTAAGCCGGCGTAGCCGGCACCCATAGAGCATACGGCACCGAACAGAAAGGCTGCGCTCACCCTCCAGCCCAGAGCGGGCACTATTGCCAGAATAATAGCCAGAACCACTACCACTATAGCCAGTGTGCGGTATTCCCGGCCGATGAAAGCCTTCGCCCCTTCCTGGATAGCAGCAGAGATCTCTCTGATTTTCTCTGAGCCGGCATCCTGTCTCAGAACATAGCGTGCAAAGAATGCGACTACACCTGCACCGATAAGTCCCACGATTACGCAAATCCAGACTAAATCCATACTTCCTCCTTTCTATACGGTATTATAAACAAGGACACCTCGATTAAAACCGGGTGTCCTCACTTTGGTAAATTTATTAAGGTCAATCATGCCAGAGAAGCAAGTTTAGTATAAAATTTCGTTAGCTGTCAAGCAATGTACTCGTTCATATCTTCTATTATACTGACATTATTTAAGAAGCTGCTGTGAGGTGTGGTGTCAGAGGCGAAAGCGCCGATTAGTCTGTTAGTTCAGTCGCTCATAATCGCTCAGGGCATCTATATCTACATTAATGTCTTTGGAATCAACCGGTATCTCCAGAATATCGTCACGGTGCCTTTCAATTATCCCTCTACCACCCATGTCACCAGCTAATTTTAACAAAGCACTTTTATATTTAATGGAAAAAATGACTGGATGCCCTCTATTACCTTGATATACCGGGATGGCGATACCTTTATTATCTTGCCGAAACCCTTTTATCAGTTTATCGATGATCTTGCTAGTTATGCCTGGTTGGTCAGCCAGGGCAATCATAACTGCCTTGGCGTTGTTATCAATTAGATTTAAGCCCGCTATTATAGAGGTACTCATCCCCTGCTGGTAGTGTGGGTTTACCGCAATCTTAAGCGGTTTCCTGTCTATCTTTGTTGCAACTTCTTCTGCCCTATAGCCAACCACCACAATAATCTCATCTACCCTGGAGTTGAGCAGGTTATCAACAGTTTGCTCTATGATGGTGCTGGTGCCAAAGGGCAATAACAGTTTTTGTCTGCCCATGCGTTTTGATTCGCCAGCAGCCAGAAGCAACACTGAAATGAAAATAGCGCTGTCCTGTATCAATTTTTAACCCTATGTTTTTTATTTACTCAAGGGGCATACGCCTGATCATTGGGCTTAAGGACAGGAGAATGTCGTACCTTTATTATTTCGGCCAGGATGCTGATAGCTATCTCCGGAGGTGTTTTGGACCGGATTGCCAAACCAATGGGGGTATGGACGTTGTTGAGTAGTTGCTCAGGTATCCCTCTATCCAGCAAATGTGCAAATACGGTCTCAATCTTTGCCTTACTGCCGAGCATTCCAATATATCTGGCTGGCGTCTTTACAGCCATCTCCAGCACCAGTTCATCATACTGCGGCCTTCGGGTAGCAATCACAAGGTAGCTCGTCTCATCTATCCTTAGCCTTGAAAATGCTGTTTTAAAATCTTCAGCAATGACGTCATTTATCTTCGGAAACCTGTTCGGATTGGCGAATTCAGGTCGGTCGTCAATCACGGTGATTCTGAAATCCAGCCTCCGGGCAATTTCTACCAGAAAAATAGAGATATGCCCACCGCCAAAAATGTACAGAGCAGGTGAAGGGATAATTGGCTCTATAAATACCTCAACTTCCCCACCGCAAACCATGTCTATCCCTTGCCCGTCCAGGGTCAGGCGCAATCTCTCAGGGTTACCACTTTTTATTACCTCCAGTGCTTTTTGGCAGACTCTGGCTTCCCACTCGCCACCCCCTAATGTGCCAATAGTATCGCCGCTTGCCTTAACCAGCATTTTGTATGCTTCCCTTGTAGGAGCAGGGCTGACGCAAGAAATAACGGTAGCCAGGGCTGCGCTCTCTCCCTCAGTTTGTATCCTGGCTATTTCTTGATAGATATTAGCCATTACAATCCCAACAATTGATGGTTAAGACGCAGAGCCATAATGCATCAGGATACCTTCCAGGACCCCTCCGGCAATTGCCCTGATTTTGCCTCTTATCTGGAAACACACTTCCTTGCTGCCTGAAGGGTCAACCTCGCCTAATTTTGTCCCGTTCTCAACCTCTATACCACTGCGCAGTAAAGCCCGGATGATGCCGCCAATTTCAGTTGTAACTGCCTGTGCTCCTACTGAAGCAACCAACTCGCCTGCGGCGACAACATCCCCTATCTCTTTATCGGTGAGGAAAAGACCCCGGGTGGGAGCATAAAGCACTCTCTCAAAAGTCAGTCCACCTACAGGGATAGGTATACCCGTATCTTTTTCAGCCTCTCCTTCAAGGATTACTCTTCCCAGGTTTTCACTCCAGTTTGTTTCCACCACCAAATGAACATCCCTGCCGACATGAAAACCAGGTCCCAGTCCAATTACCAGGGGGGCATCGGTGATACTCGTCCCCAAATTCCTTTTCGCCATTATGGCATCTACCAGGACGCCGGGATGCAATATATCTTTAATAGAAGCCTCGGGGTCAACAAGGAGCGGGAGTTCCTGTTTCTCCCAGGCTTTCAAGATTTCCTCCCTGGAAGTAACAAGTTTAGCTACCACTCCTTCAACTTCCTTCTCCCCGTCATATATGGCTTCGCAGAAAGCAACCCCTCGACTGACCGCCCGGGGTTGGGCTATCTCAGTCAGGCAAACTGGGAAATGTGAGCGAAACAGCCGATGTGCAACCCCACTGGCAACCTCCCCGGCTCCTTTGATGAGAACTACTGGTTGCGTTTTCATCCTCTTCTCATTCCTAGATAATGGTTTTCGGACAGCCTCTGGGCCCCTCTTAGCTGCACTAGCGGCCTAAAATTGCGGGTTTTCCCTCATGGCAGCCATGACCCTGCCAGGGGTAGCCGGGACTTCAAACAGCCTAGCCCCGCACGCATCATATATTGCATTTAGAATAGCACTTGCTCCTCCTATCACAACACCTTCTCCAACACCACAGCCACCGTAAGTACCGTCCTCTCGGTAAGTTTGGTTAAAAAGGCACTCTGTTTGAGGCGAATTTCCAAAGTTGGGTATGCCGCCTTTCAGCAGAGTGTCAGTCTCGCCAGGCTCGAAGTCCTCCCATAAAGCGAACCCGGCAGCCATGTTTATACCTCCTTCAGCCTGCCCCTCGACAGCCAACGGATTGTGGATAACGCCAACGTCAACAACTGATGTCATTTTCAATACCCTAAGCTTACCGGTGGCTGTTTCAACTTCCACTTCTGCCATCTGTAAATTGTATTGGATCGTTTCGTAAGGCATACCCTGACCGTTCCTATCCATTGGAACCACCTTGGTACAAACCTTTTCCCCCTCATATCTAAGTGGTAGATTCTTACTAACCATATCCTCGTAGGTCTTGCAGTTGTTATCTTCCATAGCCTTCTTAAGGGCTTCGCAGGCTAGCCGTATGGCATTGCCGGTGAGTGTTGTCTGCCGGCTTGCTAACGAAGGACCACTGTTTGGACAGATGGTGGAATCCCTGCTGACCGTTCGAATTTTTTCAGGAGGTAGGGTTAAAGCTTTGGAGGCTATAGTTAACATACCTATGTCGCCACCCTCGCCGGGGTTAGCCCAGGTGGCATAAACAGTAACTCCATTGTCAGGATTTAACTCAACCCAAGCTACAGAACGATCTTGGAATCCGTCTATGCCACATCCGTAGATTCCAGCACCGATGCCAACACCTCTTTTTTTCTCAACCGTTGACTCTTTTCTGGCCTTAGCTATCGCTGACTGGTAAAGAGGACGCAATTTTTTCAGCATTGCCGGATAGGGATAGCAATCGAGCTTGGCTCCCCAATGAGCGATATCACCTTCTCCCCAGGCATTCTGATATCTGAACTCCAAAGGGTCCATGCCCAGCTTTTCAGCCATCATGTCGATGAGTATCTCAGTTACCGTTGATGTTTGCAATCCGCCCAAGCCTCTAAAAGGTGCGGCGCAATTATTATTGGTGGTAACCAATCTGCCTTCGGCATAGACCTTTGGTATATTATAAGGAGTACCAAGTGATTGAAGGCCTTTGTATACTAGAACATCACCCAGCCAGTCGCTGCTGCCACTATCAACAGTAAAATAACACACCAGAGACTGCAGATAACCATCTTTATTAGCCCCTAATTTAGCCTTTGCCCAGCATCTAGTGCGCTTGCCAGTGGTCAAAATGGTTTCGGCCAAATCATAGACTATCTTACATGGGCGACGGAATTTCATAGCCGCCAACGCCACAAAGCCCTCACAGGTAATACAGGCCTTGTAACCAAACTGCCCGCCTGAAGGATTCTCGATCCACCGTATTTTCTCCGGTGCAATACCCAATGCTTCACTCATCGTGTCTATTAGTGCATGAGGCCCAATAGTTCTAGACATAATAGTCAATCGGCCCTCTTCATCGAAAAAGGCTATGGCGTTATCCGGCTCCAGGGATAAGTGCGGCGTTCGACTTGTTACAAAGCTGCCTTCAACCATGGAGTCGTATTGATTAAGCATGTCGCCACCTTTTTTCAGATAAGTGGTGAAGGTTAAGTTAGAATTGTATTCTGGGATTATTGGAATAGCATCTTCAGCCAGAGAATCTTCCGGCGTTTTATAACGGGGAAGGACATCATATTCAACTTTAACCACGTTAGCTGCTGCTGTTGCTTGTTCTGAGGTTTCAGCGGCAACAATTGCTACCGGATGGCCCCATTCTGTGACCTTCCGGTCACATAGAATACGTACATTGGGCTGGTACATTTTGTAGTCGGGGCTGGAAGTAAATGAAAGGCGGTTTGTTCCCGGCACATCTTTAGCTGTAAGTACACCTGCTACCCCGGGCATTCTCTCAGCCTCAGAAGTATCTATGGATTTTATGTTGGCATGATGGTGAGGGCTGCGTACAACCTTTAAGTGAAGCGTATCGGCCGGTACTGCAATATCATCTCCGAACTGTAGAGTGCCGGTAGCCTTGGCTAGAGAGCTTGGGGTAGGAACATACTTGCCGAAAGTTCCATCGGATGTATCAACCCTTATGTCCTCCTCTTTCACCTCGCCGCTGAGAAGTTTCGCCGCAAGCTGGACCGCTCTGATAATCGAATTGTATCCCGTGCAGCGGCATAAGTTGCCCCTGAACGCATGCCTGATTTCTTCTTCAGTAGGATGCGGATTCTTATCAAGGAGAGCTTTAGCGGTGACAATCATTCCTGGAGTACAAAAACCACATTGGATTGCGCCCGCATAGGCAAATGCTTTTTGAATTGGATGTGGATTATCCAGAGTGCCTATACCCTCAACAGTGGTAAGCTGCGCATTATCGGGCACCTTTTTCATAGGGATCTGGCACGAACGCACCACTTTACCATTCATGATTACCGAACAGCTGCCACAGTAACCTTGTGCACAAACTTTTTTGGTTCCGGTCAGACCAAGAACGTTGCGAATAACATCCAGAAGCTTCGCCTCTGGACTACACACGATATCTCTTTGAAGTCCATTTACAAAAACTTGAATATACCTCATCATCCCTACTGCATCCGTCAGTGATGCCTCCTTATATCTTTCGATTATCTTCTCGCTCTTTGGACCAGGAATCTTATCAGTCACAAATTTACCTTCTGTAATGAGATAATTTAAGCAGTCCTGGCCGGTAACTTAACACTGTAACACTAAACACTGGCAAATAATTGTTACACATCACAGGCATAATCTCAATAGAAAGACATATTTATCCGCTGATATACTCACCTGTTAGAAATCTCGATAACCTTATTCCTGCTGTTAAAACCGCTGGTAATCCTTACCTGGCTCAGGGAAATACCAAAATACTGAGCCAGCAATTTGATGACTGCCTGGTTGGCCTTGCCTTCCTTCGGCGGCTCCTTGACTCTGGCTATGAAGCTATCTCCTTCCTGGACAAGCTCTTCAGTTTTGGAGTTGGGCTTTACCTTAACCTGAACTTTCACCGGTTAGTTCTCCCCACATTCCATCATTATGGAAGTTGACCAGTTTAGCTGGCGCTATTTTATTGGTTAGAGGCTTCTCGCTCAGAGTGAATACCCTGATGTAATTATCGGTCAGCCCGGAATATATGTTACTACCAGTTTTTATCTCCTTCTCCCACAGGACTGGCATGATTTGTCCCAGAAACTGCTCATAAAAGCCTTGCCGGCAATGTCCAGCCAGCTCCAGCATCCTGTTGGTGCGTTCCTTTTTCACCCTGTCGTTCACCTGGTTGGGCATCCTGGCAGCCTCAGTTCCAGGACGAGTGGAGAAGGGAAAAACATGGATATTGGCGAAGCCGGCCTGCTGGCAAAAAAGATAGCTCTGCTGGAACTCTTCATCACTCTCTTCAGGGAAGCCGACTATAACATCGGTAGTTATGGCTGCTCCCGGTACTTCCTCCCTGATTGTATTCATCGCCATCCGGTAATCACTCAAAGAATAGGTTCGCCTCATTCTGTTGAGAACGGTATTGCTCCCACTCTGGAGGGCCAGGTGGAAATGGCGGCAGAGCCTGGCTCCTGAGCCGGTGCCCGCCACGGTGTCTTGCCACAGGGAAAGAAGTTGAGCAGAGAGTTCCTGGGGTTGTAGTGAAGAAAGACGTAACCGTTGAACGCCCGTGCCGCAGAGAATACCCTCTATCAAGTCCTTCAGGTTGGTGCCATCATGCCCGTAACAGCCGATCTTGGTCCCGGTGAGAACAACTTCCCGGTAGCCACTGGCTACCTTTTCCTTAATCTGCTCAACTAATTGTGTGGCAGGTAAGGAATATTCACGAGGTCTTACCCTGGGCACAATGCAATAGGTGCAGGGGGAGTGACAGCCGTCTTGAATCTTTATCATGCTGCGGACTCTGGTGTTATGGAAGGTGCGGGACTGCTTAATTCCACCCTCATCCACTCCCTTCCCTTTGGAAGGAGAGCGCGAGGGGGCTTGTGGGGAAAGGTCTTTAACAATCTCGACCAGGCGCACCTTCTCACTGTTGTCAACGACAAGGTCGGCGATTGGGGTGAGTTCCCGGGATGCTCTTTGTGCGTAGCAACCTGTGGCGACAATCAGTGCTTGAGGGTTTCTGCGTCTTGCCAGTCTCAACCAGTGTCGTGATTTACGGTCTGCGATATGGGTTACCGTGCAGGTATTGGCGATGTAGATATCAGCCACATCATCGGGAGCTACAGGGTGATATCCAGCTTGAACAAACTGGCATGCCAGTGACTCTGTCTCTGCTTGATTGAGTTTACAACCCAGGGTATATAAGGCTACCCTTATGTCTTTTCCTCTGGTGCTGCCGGTCATGTTGGCACATCCTGCCTTGTTGCTGTTTTGAAGTTACCGGAAAGCTTGCCTTACTGTCAACGCAATTTGGTGCGCTGCATACATGCATATTATGCCACTTGACGTTAAGTGCAAAGCAGTATAAAGTATAGCATCAATTTAAATTTTCTGAGGAGCTAGCAGAAACATGAGTAGAATAAAAACGGTTTGTCTTATTACAGGTGTTGTCTTTGGGCTGACAATGTTGTGTGGGCCAATAAGTCAGCAGACAGCTTTGGCCAAATCAAAAGAGGTAAACAGCCCGGGTGTGGTGTTGCTGGAGCAAGGCGAACCACCAGCAGAAGAGCCGGAATTATATGAAAAACCAGAACCAAAAATTGAATTTGGGACTAAATATCCGATGTTGTCCGGTCCAGCTGATACCAGTTTCGAGTTCGAGGTGAAATTAGAATACGTTACTGGGGAGGAGGCACGCGACTTCGAACTCAGTATTGAAGGACCACAGGGATGGCTGGCATACGTATGTGAATCTACTTACGCGACGGACAAGGAGATAGCATCTATTCATGTTGAGCCAGCACCCCGTACGGAAACTATCGGGGTTATAGCCATGGCGCCATTCTGGTTGTACCCGGAGCCAGGAGAATACGCTATTAAGTTAACGGCTACTTCGGAGGATGTCACAGGCAGTATCGACCTCATGGCTAAAATTACTGCCAGATATGATTTTTCTGTTGTAACGAAGCTGGAAGGCAGCCGGCTAAACATTAAAGCTACGAGTGGCAAGGATAGTTACCTGCCTCTGGAAGTCACCAATACGGGAACAGCAGATTTAAATAAGGTCAC
>CAZCKW010000010.1:0-6071 GCA_964499375.1 uncultured Dehalococcoidales bacterium | reverse complement strand
GAGGTTGTTGTTGAGACCAAAGATTTAACTAAAACCTATAATGGTTTTACTGCGGTTAACGGACTTAACCTCCGCATAGAGGAGGGTGAGATCTTTGGCTTTCTTGGTCCCAATGGCGCCGGTAAAACGACAACCATATTGATGCTGCTTGGTCTAACTGAGCCTACATCGGGCACCGCGAGTGTTTGTGGTCATAACCCTACCAGGGAACCCCTGCAGGTGAAACGCATAGTCGGATACGTGCCGGAGAGGATCGGCTTTTATGCAGATTTAACTGCCCGGCAGAACCTGAGATACACCACGGAGTTGAACAGCCTGCCCAGGAAGGAGGCTGAGGAGAGAATCGGGGAACTGCTGGCTACAGTAGGCTTATATAAAGAAGCTGACCAGCATGTGGGTGAGTTTTCCCAGGGCATGAAGCAGCGATTAGGTATAGCTGATATACTGGTCAAAGAGCCAAAGCTGGCCTTTCTCGATGAACCTACCTCTGGTATTGACCCCAAGGGCATTGGTGAAATCTTAAATGTCATAGTTAAGATGGCTAAGCAGAAAATGACCGTTATTTTCTGCTCTCACCAGTTGAGCCAGGTACAGAAAATATGCACCCGCGTAGGCATATTATCCCAGGGACGTCTGGTGGCTGAAGGATCGATAGACCAGCTGGGGAAAGAAGCCGCTGGTAAAGAGAAGTATCGAATTGAGGTCCAGGTAGCTAAGCCAGCTCATGCACTTATCGAGCTAATAAAGAAGACCAAGGGTGTCATAAACGTGACAGGCGCTACTGATTCATTGCTGGTCACCTGCAGTGAGGACTTGAGGTCAAAGATATCCAAAACGGTTGTTGATTCAGGCAGCGCACTGCTGGGGATGCAAATTGAGGAGTTTAGCCTGGAAGAAATTTACAAGAAGTATTATCGCAGGAGTTAATCATGTACGCTGTTTTCCGCAAAGAGTTAGCTGACCATTTCAATAGCAAAAGGTTTACCATCTTATTTCTGCTAACCTTCCTGGTTGGCATATTTGCCGTTTATGTAGCTACTCAGAACATAAGGAGCCAGGTAACCAGTGATACCGTATGTATCTTTCTCAAGCTGTTCACCACCACTGGAGAACAAATGCCTCTTTCTTTCCTTTTCCTTATATCCATTTTTATACCTATCATAGGCATAGCCTTTGGGTTCGATGCCATTAATAGTGAGAGAGCCAGCGGAAACTTGAGCCGGCTGTTATCACAGCCAATCTACAGGGATTCAGTAATCAATGGCAAGTTTCTGGCTGGGCTGAGTGTCATGGGCCTTATGATAGTAAGTGTGATTGTTATTGTTGCCGGACTGGGGCTCTATATAATTGGCGTACCGCCGAATTCAGAAGAGGTTATGAGGCTAATAGTCTTTGCCGTGATAAGCGTGGTTTACGGAGCTTTTTGGATGGCTTTGTCCATAGTTTTTTCCGTTTTTTTCAACCGGGCAGCCACCTCTATGCTGGCTTCGCTGGGTTTATGGATATTCTTTTTCTTCTTTATGCAAATGATTTCTACCGCTATTGCTAATGCCCAGGTGCCGATTGACTCCAACTCCAGCGCGGCATTGATAACTCACCACTATGCGGTCCAGGGGATGGTTGCACGTATTTCCCCGCTCACCCTTTACCAGGAATCTATTGCAGTCTTGCTGATACCGGAGCTTGGCAGTCTTAACCCGGCCCTGATGGCGATAAGCCTATCCTCCGCTGGAAGGATGTTAACTCCTCTCGCCTTGGGCCAGAGTCTGTTACTCACCTGGCCCCAAACAGTGAGTATAATAGCTTTAGCGGCGATATGCTTTGCTATTTCCTACCTCGGGTTCATGCGGCAGGAGATAAGGTCGACCTGATATCAATTGAAAGAGGGAGATTATCCTCTTAAGTCCGCCTGCTGATATGTCCTGCTCCTACGGTAGGGATGTGTCAAATTGGGGTTTTAGCGTAATTCTCCTTGTGTTATAGTAAACGGTTCCCAGCGAAAGACGTTAGTTAGATTAAAGTATGAAACCGACTTATCAAGCTCACTGGAAAGTTTTACCCCGGGCAACTGACGAGTATCTGACCGCTGGCGACCTTCCCCCCTTGATTGTTCAGCTCCTCTATAATCGTGATGTTAGCCCGGGTGAGATCGAGCAATTTCTATCTGCCGGCAGTGAGCTTGAAGGCAATCCTTTTCTGCTTCCCGACATGTCGCAGGCTGTGAGCAGGATTTATCAAGCTTTGCTATCAGGCGAAAAAATTGCTATCTATGGGGACTTTGATGTCGATGGCATAACAGCTACTGCAGTCCTTAAGGAGGGCTTATCGTTACTGGGCGGCAAGACCATTATTTACATGCCCGACCGCTCTTCTGAGGGGCATGGATTGAAGGCGGCGGCTTTGGATAAGCTTCATAGTCAGGGAGCGGGACTCGTTATTACCGTTGACTGTGGTATATCGGATGTGGCAGAAGCAAAACGGGCTCATGAGATAGGACTGGATATTATTATCACCGACCACCACGTTCCACTGGCAACTTTACCCCTGGCTACGGCTGTGGTTGATGCCAAGAGAGCGGATTCACGCTATCCCTTCTCACTGTTTGCTGGTGTGGGAGTCTCCTTTAAGCTGGTACAGGCTCTGTTTCACAATGATAACAGGGAAAAATCTCTCACTCAATTATTAGACCTGGTGGCTCTGGGCACTGTTACCGATATGGTGCCCCTCGTTGGCGAGAATCGGCATCTGGTAAAGGAAGGGCTGAAGGTGCTGTGTAACACTCAGCGCATTGGACTCCAGGAAATGGGCCGGTTGACTGGACTGGAGATGGGTAAGCTCAATGCTGAAAGTATCTCCTGGGTTTTAGGACCTCGTCTCAATGCTGCTGGTAGAATAGATGATGCCACCGATGGATATCGGTTGCTCATTACTAATTCGTTGGAGGAAGCTCATGACCTGGCTCTGGAACTGGAGGATAGGAACAGCGAGCGCCAGAGACTAACCAGTGAGGTGTCAGGCAAAGTAAGAGAGCGACTGGATGCCAGGATACACCTTCCAATGTTTATAGATGCTGACGAAAGTTATCCTGTAGGGGTTATCGGGCTCGTCGCCGGCAGGATAGTGGATGAATTTCGCCGGCCTGCTGTTATCGTTACCCTTGGCGCCGAAGTATGCCACGGAAGTGCCAGGAGCATACCCGAGTTCAATATCGCCTCTTCACTGGAGAGTTGCCAGGACCTGCTTATTACCTTTGGTGGGCATCCTGTAGCCGCCGGATTCACCGCGCTGCGTAAAAATTTACCTCAATTAGTAGAAAGACTTATGAGTCTGGCAACAGACCAGCTGTCAGGCCTGGATCTGCGGCCTGAGCTAATCATAGATGCCGAAGTCCCTTTGTCCGCACTTGCCGGTGACACCTTCAGCTTGATTCAGCAACTGGAGCCTTTTGGAAAAGGCAACCCGTACCCCACTTTCCTCAGCCGACGGGTAGAGGTAGCTGATTGCCGCAGCCTGGGCAACCAGGATAAGCATCTGGGACTGAAACTCAGGCAGGAGGGGGTGACGTGGGAGGCAGTGTTTTTCAATTTTAACGCCAGAACGGAGCAGGGGAAATTACCGCCTGTTATCGACATTGTATTTAACATAGAGAAAAAAAGGTGGAATGGGGAAGAGGTGCTACGGCTTAGACTTCGTGATTTTGCGCCGTCTGCCTAGCTCTGCGCATCTTGATAATAAACCAGGGCACAGCCACTACCAGAATTGCCAGGCTGACAACCTGCCCCTGCTGCAGTCCCATAAAAAATGGATCGTTTACCCGGAGAAACCTCAAACCAAAATCACCAGCAGCATAGAGACAGAGGTACAGAAAGAACAGGGAGCCCTGTGGTTTGAGTCGCCCGCGCAGTAGCCAGATTGTGGCCAGAACTATCAGGTTCCATAGCAAGAAATAAATTTGAGTTGGGTAAAGTGGCACTCCCCAGTATTGGGATGGAATAGTATCCCGTGCAGTATAAATAATCGCTCCGGGGAAAGATGAGAAAGGGCTGGGTTTCCCGTAGCAGCAGCCGTTTAACAGGCAGCCAATCCTGCCTATAGCCTGAGCCACTGGCGCTCCAACCGCCACGGCGTCGCCCGCAGCGGCAAGGCTGCTGAAGGGCAATTTTTTCACCCGCATATAAATCCAGGCCCCCAGAATACCACCGAGTATAGCTCCGTAAAGGGCCAACCCGGAAAAGCCGAAAATGTATTCAGGAATGCCTCCGGGATGGAGCCTGTAGTACTGCCAGTTAAGGACAACATAGTCAATAACATGAATCAGCCGGGATAATACGAAGCCGCCAATAACACCCCAGAGGAAGAGGTTGATAATCATATCTTGAGAAGTGCCCAGTCTTTTTGATTCTCGCAGAGTCACAGCCAGCAATGCTGTGAGTGCCAGGGCAACCATGATTCCATACCACCTCACGGTTAAGGGACCAATGGTAAAGGCGACAGGGTCTATACTGATGGTGAGCATCTAGTTTTTCTCTTGCTGAGTTTATACCAGGGATGATAGCTAATTATGGCATCCTTATCTATTTCGCCGTTCATAAAGTAATTGGCAATCCTCAGGTAGTCCGCCACTCTATCGGGCATCAGGAAGTGTTCCCTGACATATTCATGGGCTTTCCTCCCCACGGATTCCGCTTCCTCTGGATTTCTTAGCAGCTGGATTACCCTTTTTGCCGCCTTTTTCGCCGTGGTGATAAAGAAGCCGGTTTCCCCATCCCTGACCTGTACGGGAATAGAACCCACCTCCCTGGTTATTACAGGCTTGCCCTTCCACATGGCTTCGGTGATAACCAGTCCAAATCCCTCCTTGGTGGAGGGCTGTAAAATTATCCTGGCGGCTCTCTGCAGGGCATTAACTTCCAGTGCATTGGTCTCCAGCTCATCGGGAAGCCTGATGATGTGAATATCGGGCACACATGTTGTTTCCTGGCGAAATCGGTTATAAATACCTTCTCCCTCGGGGTCATCGCTGGCCATATTACCGGCAACTATGAGCTGGCACCTCTCTTCTTTCCGGGCAATCCTGTAAGCTTGAATGGTGGTATCAATGCCTTTCCAGGGATCGAACCTGCCTATCTGGACCAGCATGGGTATATCCTGGTCTATGCCGTATTTCTCCAGCACCCCGGTGATTTCTTTGTGGCTTAGCTCCTTATTTTTAATAGAGAGGGGGTCGATAAACGGAGGGATAATATACTTCTGCAATGGCCAGTTCTCCACTATATAATGGGCACCGGAGAACACAACAGCGTCATAAAACTGTGCCCAGAAGGTAATGAACCCCTGCAGCAATGGATTGGCTTCTGAAGCGCTTTCCTCTACGTCAATGTGCAGCCTCCATAGCCACTTTTCGTTTTCTTTCTTCAGGTAGCGGGCTAAACCAAGTGGCTGTGGGTCATGTGCAATGACTATGTCCGGCTTATAATTATCAAGGTCCCCGGCATAGATATCGGCGTTTTCCTTGAGGGTGCGGTAATATATTTCTTCCATCTCGGGGGTAAGAGTCCCCTTTTTACCCTGTAACAGGTTGTGAATGGTTTTTGTCACCTGGAAAAAAGGCCCTGTGCCCTGCATAACCTTCCATTCATCTTCTATTCCCAGTGCGTTTATAAATGGCACCTGTGAGTAGAGCATCTCGGCTACGCCACCGCCTACTGTCGTAGAGTTAATCTCCAGTATCCTTACGCCCTTAAGCTTTTGAGCCAGCTTCTCCAGCTTTTCTATCCTTTCCTCACCTACCAGTGGAGCATAGTCCTGCAGTGGACGCACAGAAAAGGGCAGGACTCCCTTCCTGCGGCTATATACAGTCCCATCCTCTAAAGGAACTCTGGTTCCTATTTGCTCGTTAGAATTATTTATCGGGTTTTCCATGTTAGCTATTCCGCATATTGTAGGCGCTCCGGGTGGAGCAAAGCAACAGCATATCGTGTTACAGGCGTATTCTGGTGCTTCATGTCCACGGTGTCACATGAGTGTGGGCTAAGAAAAAATGGCGTCAACAAAAGTCTCAGCATCGAATG
>CAZCKW010000009.1:0-16311 GCA_964499375.1 uncultured Dehalococcoidales bacterium | reverse complement strand
AACGATAGTAGCTTATCTCTATCTTCTTAGGATAGCTAGCCTATATATATAGGTAGTGGTGACAAGGCAGATTTATTACTGGTGGCAGCGAGTGGATTTGAACCACTGATCAAAGGCTTATGGTAGACCGTAGCCTGTTGGCCAACCATTTTTCCGCTATTTTTCTTCTATGGAGTTCGCCGTTTGAGTGTTCTAAGGATTTCTAACGAGCAGCTAGCCATTGGTACAAGATTGGGCCTTCCGGCTCATCGAGCATATCTTTTTATTTTGTATGTAGATATAATGGGAATGAGCTGGACAAAAACCAATTTAGACTTTAGGAGGATTTATGACAGAATTTACGGTTAACTTTTTCGTATCTTTCTTCCAAAATCCGAGCGCCTGGGGAATTGGTCTGGCTATAGCCTTCGGTGCGATTTGGCTGGCTTGTTACTGGCCGCCTTTCTTTAAGAGACCTGAGCTCTGGGCGATCCTGGTAAGCAGTGCCATTCTGGCTCTGGCTGCTGCTGCCTTTATTCAAATTCCACTGCAGATATTGGTGGGTCAGGCACTTGGTCACTTCTGGAGTGGGGAAGTGCTATTGAGCTGGATTTTGCTTGCCGGGATACCACAAATACTCCTCAGTGGACTGGTTCAAGAAGGGGCAAAGCTGGTGCCGGTGGTTATCTACTGGTGGCGTAGCGGCAAGTATATTGACCCTAAAATAGGATTGGCTATCGGCGCTGTGGCTGGGGCTGGATTCGGCATCTTTGAAGCGCAGTGGGCACACAATGCTATCTTGGCCTCCGGATGGACCTGGGAAGCAGTGCAAACTGGCGGCGTCATAGCACTGGCTGGATTTTGGGAGAGGTTTTTCGCGGTAGCCTTCCATATTGCTGCTTCTGCGCTGGCCGGTTATGGTCTGGCAAAAGGTTGGGGATGGCAATTCTACCTGATAGCCTCTTGCCTGCATGGCCTGTTGAACTACGGCGCTGTTTTACTGCAGTCAGGGCTCTTTACCGTCGTTCAACTGGAGATTTATGCTGCGGTGGTGGCAGTGCTGGTAACGGCGTGCGCCCTATGGCTTCGCTGGAGAAAAGCGGTAGATGAAGCTCAATAACAAGTGAATTCGAGTGATGGCTCGAATGGTCTTGGGGACAAGTCTGCCAGGGTACAGCAATCCAGGCTAATTTCCATAGAAAATTTCTTACTCAGAGTATAACTTAACTGCACCCACAAGAGGGGATAATTCTAGGCTCGAAGGGGTTTTTGTCGGACTTCGCAGGGATATATCAAAAACTTGGAATGGGATTTGATATTTGAGCTTTTGGAGATAACAATCTTAAATAAAAAAGTGGCAGCGAGTGGATTTGAACCACTGACCAAAGGCTTATGAGTCCTCTGCTCTACCACTGAGCTACGCTGCCCAGAGGTAGTTTACCATCAGCTATAAAAGCGGTCAAATGCTCGTGATTCCTGTCTCAAGGGGGCTTATCGGGGTGGTGATTCAGGAGAGTATGGCGTGGTTGTTTCAATAAAGGCCAGGAAAAGGTAAACTATCTGGCAAATGGGGAATTTCCGGCAATCTCAACTGAAAGTTATCATTACTCGCCAGGAAATAGAGAATGCTGTAGCCAGGCTGGCTGCTGAAATCAACAGGGACTATGCGGGAAAACAGCCACTGCTCATTGGAGTGCTGAAGGGCTCCTTCGTGTTTATGGCTGACCTTGTCCGTCAGCTTGACTTGCCCGTGGAGGTAGATTTCATCAGGCTTTCCAGCTACGGTGCTGCCAGGGAAACTTCGGGCAAGGTCAGGGTAGTCCAGGGGCTTAACAAGACCATAAAAGGCAGGGATGTCCTGATAGTTGAGGATATTGTCGATACCGGCATTACTATCTCCTTCCTGCTGGATTACTTAAGGAAGCAAAAACCCGCTTCCCTGAGACTGTGTGCCATGATTGATAAGCCATCCCATCACAGGGTCTCTGTAGCTATTGACTACCTCGGCTTCACAGTGCCGGACAAGTTCGTCGTCGGGTATGGTCTCGACTTCAATGAGAAATTTCGCTATTTACCCGATATCTGCGTTGTGGAGGACTGAGCAATGAATTTGAAGAAGCTTATCTCTGTGGCCAGGGGAGAATCGCCGGCGGACTTGCTACTGAAGAATGCCCGTATAATAAATACCCTTATCGGTGAGATAGAGCAGGGCAATGTGGCTATCTGTGGTGACAGGATTGCCGGCGTGGGGGACTATAAGCAGGCAAAAGAAGTCGTCGATTTACGGGGCGCTTACCTGTCTCCAGGCTTGATTAACGGTCACACTCACATAGAAAGCTCCCTGCTTCACCCTGCCCAATATGCCCGGGCGGTGGTTCCCAGGGGCACTCTGACACTGGTCACCGATTTGCATGAAATCGCCAATGTCTGCGGGATGAAAGGCATAGAGTTTGTCATGGACCAGGCAAAAAGGTTGCCACTGGACATGCTGTTTATGGCTCCTTCCTGTGTGCCGGCAACCGAACTGGAGACATCGGGTGCCCGGATTAGCGCTGAGGAGATAAAGAAGCTACTGACTTATCCCGATGTCATAGGCCTGGGGGAGATGATGAACTTTCCCGGCGTGATAAGCGGCGTAGATGAGGTATTGAATAAGATTATTGTCTCGAAGGGCAGGGTAATCGACGGACATGCGCCGGGGCTTGGAGGGAAAGAGCTGAACGCCTATATGGCAGCAGGAATTCTCTCCGACCATGAATCAACCACACTGGAAGAAGGCCGGGAGAAGCTGAAAAAGGGAATGTACCTGATGATACGTGAGGGTTCTTCGGAGAAGAATCTGGACGCACTGTTGCCTCTGGTCAATGATGACACCTGTAGAAGATGCCTGTTCGTGGTGGATGACCGCAGTTGCTCCGATTTGCTCCGGGAAGGGGACATCGATGCGGTGGTGAGGAAAGCCATCAGCCGGGGACTGGAGCCGGTCCGAGCGTTACAGTTGGCCACGATTAACCCGGCCGAATACTTCCGCCTTCATGATAGAGGAGCTATCGCACCGGGTTATCTGGCAAACCTGGTCACAATTACCGACCTTGCCGGGCTGGAGCTGGACATGGTGTTTTACCGGGGGAACCTGGTAGCCAGGCAGGGCAAGCCTATGTTTTCCCTGCCGGATATTAAGCCCGAGCTAACGGATACGGTTAATATCAAGCCGCTTACACAGGAATCGCTTTCCCTGCGGGCGGAGCGAGACAATCTCACTGAGGAGACCTACCCGGTTATTGAAATCGTTCCCGGGCAGATAATAACTAGGAAAATAATGGAGAAGGTGAAAGTTAACAGCGGTTTAATCCAGCCTGATACGCACAGGGATATTCTGAAGCTGGTGGTGGTGGAGAGGCATAAAGCCAGCGGGAACATCGGCCTGGGGCTGGTCAGGGGATTCGGCTTGAAGCGGGGGGCACTGGCTTCGTCATTTGCTCATGATTCCCATAACATAGTGGTTGTGGGCACCGGTGACGCTGACATACTCAGGGCAATCGATGAAATAGAGAGGCTGGAAGGGGGACTGGTTGTTTGTGCCGGTGGCGAGGTTCTCGCTTCTCTGCCTTTACCTGTGGCCGGTCTGCTGTCACTCGACCCGGCGGAGGTGGTTACAGACCAATTTGAGAAGCTGGAAGAAGCCGCTGCCAGCCTGGGCAATTTGCCTCCTGCTCCCTTCTCGATACTCTCCTTCCTGGCACTGCCGGTGATTCCTGAGCTGAGGCTGACCGATTTAGGACTGGTGGATGTGGTGGAATTCAAGCTGCTTAAGTTATCCGGAAAGAAGCCAGCTAAATAAAAATCATCACTTCTGTCTTGTTGCCCATAATGGGGAGACATCAAAAGATTCTCCCTTGAGCTTGGCCCGTAGAGTTCTATCCAGTTCCTCTATAGGCAGGCGAATTTGTGCTAGGCTGTCCCTTTCCCTGATGGTAACCTGGTTATCCTCCAGAGATTGGAAATCGATGGTGACACAGAAGGGAGTGCCAATCTCATCCTGCCGCCTGTATCTACGACCTATACTTTGAGAATCATCATAGTAGGTCATGAAACTGGGGCACAGTTGTTTGTAGATATCACCGGCGAGTGGTGCTAATTTCTTATTCCTGCTCAGAGGCAAAACAGCCACCTTGATGGGAGCTATAGAGGGGTTGAGACGCATAACTACCCTGGTCTCTCCCTCAACTTCCTCTTCGTGGTAGGCATCGATAAGCAAAGCCAGTAGGGTACGGTCAACGCCGGCTGATGGCTCAATGACGTAAGGGATATAGCGCTCATTGCTATCAACGTCGTAATAACAGAGGTCTTTGCCGCTATGTTGGGCATGCTGTGTCAGGTCATAATCGCCCCTGTTGGCAATACCCTCCAGCTCTGACCAGCCCATGGGGAACAGATACTCTACGTCATAGCAATCCCTGGCATAATGAGCCAGTTCATCCTTGCCATGCTGGCGCAGGCGCAGGTTTTCCTGTCTTATTCCCAGCTTGATATACCAGTTAAACCTCTCCTTCACCCAGCAATCGAACCAGTACTCATCGGTTCCCGGCTTAACGAAGTATTCCAGCTCCATCTGCTCAAATTCACGAGTCCTGAAGATAAAATTCCCCGGTGTTATTTCATTGCGGAAAGACTTGCCTATCTGGGCAATGCCCAGGGGCAGCTTTTTCCTGGAAGTGTTGAGCACGTTCTGGAGGTTGACGAACATGCCCTGAGCTGTTTCGGGGCGGAGATAGACCACGCCTGCCTCTTCCTCCACGGGTCCCATAAAGGTTTTAAACATTAGATTGAACATGCGGGGCTCAGTGAGTGCACCACCACATTGGGGACAGACCTTGCCATCCATGTCGCTGGCTTTCCACCTCAGGTGGCATGACTTACACTCCACCAGCGGGTCGGTGAAACCCTTAATATGCCCGCTGGCTTCCCAGACTCCGGGGTGCATTATGATACTGGTATCTATGCCCACCACATCGTCTCTCTCCTGGACTATGGCTTTCCACCAGGCGTCTTTGATATTTCTCTTGAGCTCTATTCCTACGGGACCATAATCCCAACAGCTACCGAGTCCGCCATAGATTTCGCTGCTGGGAAAGATGAAACCTCTCCGTTTGCACAGCGAAACAATTTTCTCCATAGCTACTTTATTATCAGGCATCTTCGCGTCTCCTCTAAGTTCAGTAGCTTAGCAACTTTACCTGCCAATCGTCAAAGGTTCCGTGCGTTCAGCGCATTTTCTGGCAGGATTAATATCTGTAAAGGTGTTATTATTTTTCTGATTGAGCGATTTTGCATATCATCTATCAAGGAATATGGGTCAACCGCAGATGGAAAAACTCATCGAAGGGACACGCAAGCTGGGGATAGAGCTCAATGCCAGTATGGTGGAACAGTTCGAGCTCTACTATCAGGTGTTGATAGAGTGGAATAAAAAGTTTAACCTCACCGCTATAACGGATTATCAAGAGGTGCAGATAAAGCACTTTCTGGATTCCCTGACGGTGACCATAGCTTTGACGAAACAGGAATTGACCAAACCAGGCCTGAGTATCATGGATATTGGAACAGGCGCCGGTTTTCCGGGCATACCGCTAAAAATCATGCTGCCCCAATCTCGATTGGTGCTACTTGAAGCCACGACCAAGAAAGTGACTTTTGTTCGCTATGCTGCCCAGCGATTAGAATTGGAGAATGTGGAAATAGTAGCTGGTAGAGCCGAGGAGGCAGCTCACCTGCCATTATACCGCCAGCAATTTGATCTGGTCGTCTCCCGTGCCGTAGCTTCGTTGTCTTCACTGGTGGAATTAGCCTTGCCCTTCTGCCAGACTGGTGGAAAATTTGTAGCTCAAAAGAAAGGAGAGGGCAAACAGGAAATAGACAGGGCAATTAAAGCCATTGATGTTTTAGGAGGCAGGTTGAGCCGGGTAAAGGAACTGGAGGTGGAAGACCTTAGCGACGGGCGTTATTTGGTGATTATTGATAAAATGTATACTACGCCGGAAAAATATCCGCGCCGCACCGGGGTACCGGTGCGACGTCCGATTTAAAATAAAGGTAGCCCTTGCCCTGAAAACCCTTTACCTGGCGAGGGAGAGGAGGTGAATTGAGATGTGGCATAGAAGGTCCTGGAAGTTTTACTTCGGGCTTCCTCCTTTCGGTTTTTATTTTCATGGGCCAAGAGTGTCCCCGAGCAAGGAAGAATACCTTGAGATGCTTGAGGGATATAAGAAGGAACTGGAGGAGGAGATAAAGGAGATAGAAGAGGAGGCTGAGAAGGTAAAAAGTAGCCCGTAGCCCCCTTTGTTGAAGTGATTCCTGGGGTGCGGTATTATACTACATTGAATCTATAGAAATATTGACATATCTACGCATAATACACATAATAAGTGATGGTAAATATCAGGCAGATAAACGATAAGGAGGGTAATTAGTTATGCAAGCATATTGCTTAAAATGTCGGGCAAAAAGAGAGATAAAAAATCCACAGAGTGTTACTTTTAAAAATGGAAGACCGGCAACACGTGGGACCTGTCCTGTATGCGGGACGAAGGTATTTAGAATCGGCAAGGCTTAGTTTTCCGAAGTAAAACAGGCAAGGCCGGCAGGGGTAAGCTGGGGGTCGGTTTTTTCGTGAGTGTGAGAACAGGCGGGAACAGCGGCTTTACTTTTGCGTGTCCAGGCCTGTGTTGTTGTCTGGAGACAGTATCTCTAATCTGCTAGCAAGGAGGGAAGATAAATTATGGGAACAATAAATGTGGCCATTATAGGTGTCGGGAATTGTGCCTCTTCACTGGTTCAGGGCGTTCATTATTATAGAAATGCCAAGGAAGATGAGTTTGTCCCCGGTCTGATGCACGTCAATCTGGGAGGCTATCATATATCCGATATCAACTTCGTGGCTGCGTTTGATATTGACAAGAATAAGGTGGGCAAAGACCTGGCTAAAGCTATTTATACTCCGCCCAATAACACATTCAAGTTTTGCGATGTGCCTAAAACCGGTATCAGGGTAGAGAGAGGCATGACTCATGATGGGCTGGGCAAATATCTATCTCAAATCATCACCAAGGCGCCAGGTCCAACGGCTGATGTAGTGGGTATTCTCAAGGAGACCAAGACCGATGTGGTAATCAACTATTTACCTGTGGGGAGTGAGGAGGCAACCAAGTGGTATGTGGAGCAGGTATTAGCTGCTGGCTGTGGCTTAATCAATTGCATACCGGTTTTCACTGCCCGTGAGTCTTACTGGCAAAGCCGATTTGCTGAGCATGGATTGCCTGTTATTGGTGATGATATCAAGTCTCAGGTTGGTGCTACCATTACTCATCGTGTATTAACTAGGCTTTTCCGGGATCGTGGTGTTAAATTGGAACGAACTTATCAACTGAACTTTGGTGGCAACACTGACTTCTACAATATGCTGGAGAGAGAGCGCCTGGAGTCCAAGAAAATTTCCAAAACGAACGCTGTTACCTCGCAGTTGGATTATGATATGGGCGCTGATAACATTCATGTTGGCCCCAGTGACTATGTTCCCTGGCTGGAAGACCGAAAATTCTGCCATATAAGGATGGAGGGGCGCACTTTTGGCGATGTCCCTCTGAACCTGGAGCTGAAGATGGAGGTTTGGGATAGCCCCAATTCAGCCGGTGTGGTTATTGATGCTATAAGGTGCTGCAAACTGGCGTTAGACCGCGGACTGAGTGGAGCTATTGTAGCCCCTTCATCTTATTTTATGAAATCACCGCCGATTCAGTTTTCCGATGATGAAGCTCGCTTGAGGACTGAAGCATTTATTGCAGGAGAGGAGCAGGTGGAACCAATTTCACTGCCTGAGACGCAGCCGGTGAGGGTTGAGAAGTAAGCTGCTCCCTCTGGTAAAAGTTACCACTATCTTGAACAGCATATCTTATGAGTAGTCTATTATGGTGCCCTGTGTGGTTAATCAAAGCCGGTAGAGATGCCTGATTTAGTTAAAGTTCGGAGAAGCTTAGGGTCACGTATTACCGGACCGGCAGTGAGGATTTTAGGCAAGAGTGGGATAAAGCCTGATGTTCTCAGTGCTATAGGTTTGGCTGTAACTATCGGAGCGGCTTATCTCATTGCCACTGGCCATTATTTTTATGGCGGGGGTTTGATTCTGGTCGCCGGTTTTTTTGACCTTCTGGATGGGGCAGTGGCTCGCTTTACCGGGCAAACTTCAAAGTTCGGTGCTATATTGGATTCTACTTTCGACCGCATTTCTGAAGCGGCCATATTCTGTGGGCTTCTAATCTCATTTATGACCAGAGGAATTGCCTGGGAGATTGTGTTAATCTTTATTGCTCTAATCGGCTCCTTTCTCGTTAGCTATATAAGAGCCAGGGCAGAAGGTCTGGGTCTGGAATGTAAGGTCGGTTTATTTACCAGGGCTGAGAGGATTATAGTATTGGCGGCAGGTTTGCTTATCAATCAGGTGATTATCGCTATTTGTATCCTGGTAGTTCTTGTTTATATTACCGCGGCTCAAAGGCTGCTTTATTTGCGGCGGCAGACAAAAATTAAGGGGGGTAATTAGATGGCTGTTGTAGCTGTAATAGGAGGGCAATGGGGTGATGAGGGGAAAGGGAAGATAATTGATTTACTGGCCAGCAGGGCTAAAGTAGTGGTCCGTTTCTCGGGGGGCGATAACGCAGGCCACACTGTGATTAACCCTCAGGGCGAATTTAAATTGCACCTGGTGCCTGCGGGTATCTTTTACCCCGGGACAACCTGTATTATCGCAAATGGTGTGGTTGTTAATCCTGCGGTACTTCTAAAGGAAATAGATGAACTCCAAAGCCGTGGTATAGATGTGAGTAATCTATGCGTAAGTGACTGTGCCCACCTCATTATGCCTTATCATACCTTGATGGATAGACTTGAGGAAGAAAGGCGTGGTAAGGGAGCTTTAGGCACGACACTCAAAGGGGTAGGTCCTGCATTTACTGATAAAGTAGCCCGTATAGGAATCCGTGCCGGGGACTTACTGAGCAAGGATTTGCTTCTAGCCGGGCTGAAGGCAACACTTGAATTCAAGAATATCATTCTTACAAAGGTGTACGGGCATCCACCCCTGGTACTGGAAGAAATTTTTGAGCAATATTGCCAATACGGAGAACGATTGACTCCGTTCATCAAGGACACTAATTCCATACTTCATAAAGCATTGTCAAAAAAAGAGCTAGTTTTATTAGAGGGTGCTCAAGGAGCATTGCTTGACCTGGATTTCGGCACGTATCCTTATGTAACCTCTTCTTCACCGCTATCTGGAGGAGCTTGTACCGGGGCAGGCATAGGCCCAATGGAATTCAGTCGTACTATTGGAGTATTCAAGGTGTATAGCACTCGAGTTGGTGCTGGTCCTATGATTACCGAGCTAAAGGATGAAGTGGGCGAACTCATACGGGAAAAAGCTCATGAATATGGCACCACCACGGGGAGACCGCGGCGCTGTGGGTGGTTTGATGCTGTGGCTGGCCGTCTGAGCGTCCAGGTAAATGGTCTCAGCGATATAGCTTTAACTCATCTCGATATTTATGATGGGTTTCCCTCAATTAAAATCTGTATTGCCTACAAACTCGGTGATATGGTCCTGGATTCCTTCCCCAGCAGTGTGGCTACCTTAGAGAAATGCCAGCCTGTGTATGAGGAACTGCCTGGCTGGGAAGAGTCAACAGAGCAAGTGCTCAAGTATGACCAGCTACCGCTAAAGGCTCGTAACTATATGGCTCGTCTTGAGGAGCTTCTTTCCTGTCCTGTTAGTCTTGTTACAGTAGGGCCAAGTCGAGAGGAGGCAATAGAGGTAAGACCTATCTTGCCCTGACAATTCGCCGACCTTCTGGAATGCCAGACTCTATGTCCAGACTCTAGATTTTATGGGGGTGCAGGGGTGTGGGTAGGTCAATTTTATAGCCTGCCAACGTTTTCCGAATAATCTCAGCTTGCTTGTCGTCAGGTTCAGTCAAGGGGAGGCGAGTTTTGCCCACAGGAAAACCAATATGGTTCAGGGCATATTTAACCGGCATAGGGTTAGAAATAACAAACAGTGCATTTATCAGAGGCAATAAATAACGATGAGTTTCAGCAGCCTCCTTGATTTCACCTCTAAGAAATTTATCCATCATGGTTTTTATTTGGATCCCTACCAGGTGTGAAGCGACGCTAATCGCACCGTAACCACCCATGGCAAGTACAGGCAGGGTATCGCTATCATTGCCACTGTAAACCAGGAAGTCATTCTTAGCCCCCTGAATAATCTGAGCTATCTGTTG
This sequence comes from uncultured Dehalococcoidales bacterium, assembly GCA_964499375.1. Lineage (GTDB taxonomy): Bacteria > Chloroflexota > Dehalococcoidia > GIF9 > AB-539-J10 > CAZCKW01. Next base: position 6,001 of record CAZCKW010000009.1, on the reverse strand, counting down.
GAGGTTGCCACTGGCTTCTTTTATGCCCACAATGTTATCTATCTGGCTTAGCCTGATTACAGTGTCGGCGGCGAGGTTAGTGACTGTACGTGATGGGACATTGTAGAGAATGCAGGGTAAGGTTGTGGCTCGGGCGATAGCACTGAAATGCTCAAATAAGCCTTGTTGAGTCGGCCGATTATAATAGGGAACCACCAACAAACAGGCATCGACCCCAATTCTTTCTACCTCTTTGGTTAACTCCTGGCTTTCCCTGGTGTTGTAATTGCCAGTTCCAGCCACTATTACTCCGCGGTTAGCTATTGCTGATTTTATCTCAGTAAAAAGGCGTAACTTTTCCTCTCGACTGAGAGTGGGGGATTCTCCGGTGGTGCCAGAGAGCAGCAGTCCATCGCTGCCGGAATCAAGTAGAGCTTTAGCTAAATCCTTAGCCTGCTGATAATCAATTTTTTTCTCAGCATCAAAGGGTGTGACCATGGCTGTTAACAATCGACCTGGCTTCTGCATTTAAGGTTATCCTTCCTTGCCAGATAAGGAGTATCGGGGAGAGGAGTGTCGTTCCCTTTTTTGTCCCATCTCTAATACCATTTCGGCAATCTGCACAGCGTTTAATGCTGCCCCTTTGCGTAAATTATCAGCCACTATCCACATAACCAGTCCTCTATCGTGGGAGGTGTCCTTTCGGATTCTGCCCACAAATACATGATTTGAACCTGTAGCTGCCCAGGGTTGAGGGTAAAAGCTAACAGAAGAATCATCCAGAACACTGACTCCAGGTGCTTCAGCCAGGATAGTCCTTGCCTCTTCCGGGCTGAAAGGTAAGGTGAAGTCAACGTTCACAGCTTCACTGTTTCCAAAGTAAACAGGGACTCGGACGCAGGTTGCCGAAATTGCTATATCAGCTGCGTGCATTATTTTCCGTGTTTCTTCCACTATCTTCTGCTCTTCCCTGGTGTAGCCATTATCCAGGAAAACATCGATTTCGGGTAGCACGTTAAAGGCTATTTGGTGGGAAAAGACGTGAGGGCAGACACGGCGCCCTCCCAAAACTAGTTTTACCTGGCTTGTTAGCTCCTTTAAGGCATCGGCTCCATTGTCTGATACCGATTGATAGGTGCTTACAACGATTCTTTTTATAGGATTAACCTTGTGCAGTGGATAAAGAGCAGCCACCAATTGAATTGTGGAGCAGCCCGGGCTGGCGATTATTCCTTTATTCAGCTTTATATCTTGTGGATTTACTTCAGGAACTACGAGAGGAACTGAAGGGTCCATCCTGAAAGCAGTGCTATTATCAATGACTACTGCCTGAGCATTAACGGCAATAGGTGATAGGCGGCGGCTAACATTGGCATTGGTAGCGAGAAATACAATGTCGATATCGCGGAATATTTCTGTCGTAGCTTCCTTAACCTTAATCCGTTGGTGATTGAAAAAGAGTTCGGTGCCGGCATGGGGGCTGGAGGTGAATAGTTGCAGCGAAGAAACGGGGAAATCCCGCTGCTCAAGAATTCTGATGAGTTCTTGCCCTATGAGCCCCATGGCACCGACGATAGCTATGTTAACCCCTTCCATTTTATGTAAAGCTCCTGTTTCTAAACTCTAAATCCTGAGCAAATTCCAGGCTACTATCTCTTGGGGTCTAGATGTTGGAATTCAGTTTCTACATCCAATAAGGCATCCAATCCATAGGTCAGTCCCTTATGTTTGGTTACTTCCTTTATAGCTAAAATGATTCCGGGCATAAAAGACTCCCGGCTTATAGATTCGTGACGTAACCTCAGAGTCTGACCCGCAGCGCTTAATATAACTTCTTGCCCTGCCATAAATCCGGGAGAGCGCAGGCTATGAATGGCTATACCATCTATTTGCCCACCCCTGACACTGCTAACTACTTCCTTCTCTGTTCCAGGATAGATAAAGGGTCCGCCATGCGTTGCCAGCATGGCTTTTGCTGTGGCAACCGCAGTTCCCGAGGGCGCATCGATTTTCTTTTCATGGTGCATTTCTATAATCTCAGCATAGTCGAAGAATTTGGCAGCCACCCTTGCCAGTTGAATCAGGAGTACCGCACCCAGTGAAAAGTTGGGCGCTACTATAGCACCAACCTTGTTATCCCGGCACAGTTGTTCAATCTCCCTTACGTTTTCCTCGGAGAGGCCTGAGGTGCCTATAACCATGCTAACTTTATGTTTCAGGGCAATTCGAGCAGCTGCTATTGAAGCTGCGGCATTGGTGAAATCTACCAGCACGTTGGGGCTGCAGTTTTTCAGAAGAGACTCCAGGTCGGAGGAAAATGGCACCAACTCCGAAGTACCGGTTAAAGGTTCGGTTAAAGGAAGGAATTTCTGCGTTACCTTTTTTTCTACAGCACCGACTATCTTTAGCCCGGGCTCACAGAGCACAGCACAGGTTATTTCCTGGCCCATCTTTCCCAGGGCTCCATTTATAATCACCCTAGTTAATTTCAAACTTCACCTCACCCACATATTGAAGTGGCTTATCTGCTATTTTATCTGGGGTAGCGACTGCCTTTAGTGGGCGGGTGAGGACGACGGGGGGCTGGCTGCTTCTGCCAGCGGTGCGTGGCAGCAGAGGTGTCCTTTGCTTCAGCGTCACTCAGGCTAGATTGCCCCTCAAGCAGTGCTTTACGTGATAGGTTTACCCTACCCATATCGTCAATTTCAATAACTTTGACCGTTACCTCATCGCCGAGTTTGACTATATCCTCAACTTTGGCTACGTAATCGTTGTCAAGTTCACTGATATGGATCAGGCCTTCTTTACCCGGGAGTATTTCCACCATGGCTCCAAAGCCCAGTATCCTGGTTACTTTTCCAGTATAAGTACACCCTGGCTTCGCCTCCTGGGTTAAGCTTTCTATTATTTTAATTGCTTTTTGGGCTGCTTCTTCACTCGAAGAGCCAATGGTAATCGTACCGTCATTCTGTATGTCTATGGTTGTTTTGGTCTCTTCGGTGATGGACCTTATGGTCTTACCACCAGGACCGATAACACTGCCAATCTTGCTAGAATCGATGGTAATCTTATACATCCTGGGCGCATAAGGACTGAGTTCAGCCCGGGTAACACTGATAGCCTGTGTTATCTTGTCCAGTATCTCCAGGCGAGCACGATGTGCCTGGCTTAGAGCTTCAGCTAGAATCTCAATGCTCATTCCTTTAAGTTTAATATCGAGCTGTAAAGCTGTAATTCCTTGAGAGGTGCCGGCAACCTTGAAATCCATATCTCCATTAGCATCTTCTATTCCCTCTATATCAGTCAGGATGACATACTTCCCATCCTCTCCCATGACCAGCCCCATAGCTATTCCAGCCACTGGTGCTTTAATCGGCACGCCAGCATCCATTAATGAAAGAGTCGAGCCACAGACACTGGCCATAGATGTGCTCCCATTAGAGCCAAGCACTTCCGAGACCAAACGAAGAGTGTAAGGAAAATCCTCTTCTGAAGGTATTACCGGTTTGATTGCCCTCTCGGCTAAAGCGCCATGCCCGATCTCCCGTCTCCCTGGCGACCCTGCTCGTTTTACCTCCCCTGTGGAGAACGGGGTAAAGTTATAATGGTGCATGAAGCGTTTAGTATCCTCCAGGCCCAAATCATCCAGTAACTGCTCCTGTTTTGCGGAACCCAGGGTGGCAATGGTCATTACCTGTGTTTCTCCCCGGCTAAATAAACCCGAACCATGAGCGCGAGGTAGAAGACCGACTTCGCAGTGAACAGGGCGAATTTCATCAGCCTGGCGGCCATCTAAATGTTGTCTTTTTTGCAGAATCCCCTTCCTGACCGCCGCCTTAAGCTGGGTTTCAAAAGCATAGCGAATCTCCTCTTCTGGGAAGGAGTCGGCTAATTCCCGTTTTATTTCTGTCTTGAGCGAGGTTAAAGCCTGATTCCGCTGCGATTTCTCTGGTTGATGTAAGGCTTCGTCCAGTTTATCGCCAAATGAGTCACTGACGCGGGTGGAAAGTTCAGGTGAGGCTTTCCGTGTTTCGACCTCCACTTTGGGTTTGCCGCAGGCTTGCTGCAGTTCCTCCTGGAGTATAATAAGCTCCTGATTAGCTTTATGCCCGAATTCCACTGCTTCCAGCACCAGATTCTCAGAGACCTCTTTAGCACCAGCCTCCACCATCACTATGCTTTGCTTGGTACTGGCAACAACTATATCGAACAGGCTATTTTCCATTTGGGGCAAAGTGGGATTTAAAACCAGGCTGTTATCTATATAGCCGACATGCACTGCTGATACCGGCCCTGCAAATGGGATATCGGAGATAGTTAAAGCTGCTGAGGCACCAATGAGGGCACAAATATCAGGGTCGTTTTCCATGTCAACGGAGAGTACTGTGGTTATAACTTGCATCTCATGATTGAATTCCTTGCTGAGGAGTGGTCTTAAACATCGATCAATAAACCGGCAGGTTATGATTGCCCCCTCGGTAGGGCGACCCTCTCGCCTGAAGAAACTACCTGGTATTTTACCGGCTGCGTAGAGTTTCTCTTCATAGTCCACGGTGAGGGGAATGAAGCCCATCCCCGCTATAGGGTCATGTGCGGCACAGGCAGTGACCAGCACTATTGTATCACCGTAACGAACAGTTGCAGCACCGTTGGCCTGCTGTGCAAGTTCCCCTGTTTGGATTGTAAATGGTCGGCCAGCTATTGAGCGCTCAAAGGTGTTGGTCATACTATTTCCTCAGCCCCAATCTTGATGTAAGCGAGTAAGATCGTTCAGGATTTACCTTATTAAGATAAGCAAGGAGTCTTTTACGCCGGCCAAGTACTCTCATAAGAGTACGGCGTGAGTGATAATCATGGCGATGTACTTTGAGATGTTCCGTTAACATAGCTACCCTTTCAGAGAGTAACGCAACCTGGACTTCAGCAGATCCAGTATCACCCTCTTTGATTCCAAATTTTGTGATAATATCGTTCTTTCTTTCTCCCTCTAGCATACAGTACCTCGATTAAACATGATGAGGCACATTATATCACAGCACAAAAAACACTGTATAGGATAAGTCTCTTCCACATGATTAGTGACACTCTGCATCTTCTACTGTCGTTGGAGGGGAGCCACAGCCCCGAAGCAATCTCCACACCTCTCTCTGTCTTTGCGAAGTCAGCTTTGCTTCTCTGTGGCAATGTTAGCGGCTCGCTTCAGGTCAGAAGGGAAATTCGAGTTGAAAAAGCTTAAAAGCTGAGGGTCGAATCTCAGGGATTCTGCCAGCTCGACATATCGAATATTCAAATTATTCAACACCAGATCGACTCTCAGATGGTTGCACTCCAGTTCTGTTCTTAATGTACTCAGACAGGTTTTAGAGTAAATAGCATGTAGCGGCTCAATCTTCCCTTCTCCCAGTCGAGGTACAACCGCATCAAAATCCTGGCATAGTTCAACCATATAGCGCAGTAGTTCGATATTCAGGAAAGGCATATCGCAGGCAACCACGATACTATATGGAGACTCGGAAGCCATCAATCCTGTATATATGCCACCGAGAGGTCCTTTGGCGGGATAAATATCCACCACGACTTCTACCTCGCAGGAGACAGGAAGTTCGGGTTGTTGTTGAGAGGTTACTATCAGAATCTGGCTACTTAAAGGGGTAAGCCGTTCGGTAACGCGCTCAATAAGGCTTTTGCCACAGATAGTTTGCAGCGCCTTGCACTTACCCATCCGCCGACTTCTCCCACCGGCCAGAATGATTGATGTTACCATACAGCGAACCCGCCGTATCGATTGATTAAAGTTATATACTGGCTGTTCATCCTTTATTATGTTCCCCTATATTTTACCCTGACTTGTTTAAAGCTTCCACATCCCTGTTATACCGCTTCAAATATGAATGTCAAATTTATATTGGATTTTCCAGTAATTTCCTCTATAATTTACTCGCTTTTGCAGGGGTGTAGCTCAGTTGGTAGAGCAGCGGTCTCCAAAACCGCAGGTCGTGGGTTCGAATCCTGCCGCCCCTGC
>CAZCKW010000008.1:10867-17591 GCA_964499375.1 uncultured Dehalococcoidales bacterium | reverse complement strand
CCAACATAGTGATTTCGGCTCAAGTTGCCGGCGCAGGTAGCTATCAAGTCACCTAAACCAGCCAAACCGTAGAATGTGCTGGCTTTAGCTCCCAGTGTCACTCCCAGCGAAACTACCTCAGCCCAACTCCAGGTTAGAAATGCGGCCTTGGCATTGTCACCCAGGTTCAAGCCATCTATCATACCTGCACCCAGGGCTACAATATTCTTTAAAGCTCCACCCAATTCAGTGCCGATGATATCATCAGTGGCAAATACCAGAAATTCAGGTGAACTAATTAAATCTCGTGTCCTCTCAGCGATAGTTATATCCTGTGCAGCGACCATTGAAGCGGCAGGCAGACCCTGGGAAATTTCCTTGGCTAAATTTGGGCCAGAGAGAACACAAATCTGCTGCCTCAGTCCAGGGGCGATTTCATGCTCCATAACCTGGGACATCCTCTTGCCACTGGCTATCTCCAACCCCTTGGCAGCACTTACCAGCAACATGGAGTTAGTCAGGTAATCTTTAGCTAGAGTGACGTTTTGCCTTAATTTCTGTGAGGGAACTACCCAGATTGCAATGTCGGCTTCTTCCAGGGCCTGTTCAATATGGCTGGTGGAGGAATAGCTATTTTGTTTCTTATTTAGCTCCTCAACCTCAGCCTGGCTGCGCACCCACATTTTTACCGCCATTCCCTTGCGGCTCAGCAAGGAAGCCAATGTGTTACCCCAGGTGGTATTACCTACGATAGTAGCTTTGGACATGCTCTAAGTGTAACTTGCCTTTCTCGTCTTTCACCACAGTTTGCGTTCTGTACCCTGTTTTAGACGCTTTACATTATCACGGTGCAGGTATACAAGCAAGCCTGTGACTATTGAGCCGTAGATTAGATAAACTGCTGGAGAATTATTGATGATGGTCAAGGTTAATAGCAAGCACCACGCAGCCAGAGCTCCAAGCATGGAGCCCAAGGACATGTGCTTGCTGAGCAATGCTGATATAGCGAGTACTTCAATCCCAAATATTGCAGCAGGAGGGGATATGACAAGCAATGTACCAAAGTAAGCCGCTACCCCTCTTCCACCTTTGAATTTAGCAAATAAAGGCCAGTTATGTCCTACCAGTGCTACTATGCCAGCTATAACCTGGGCAACCTGCCAGTCCAGGGGTATGCTGCCAATGGGCAAGATGCTGTTGTTTATGATAACCCTGGCTAGCTGGACTGCTAGACCAGCCTTGAATCCGTCAAGAAATATAGTTAAGAAGCCGAGCTTGGTTCCCACGGTGCGCATTACATTAGTGGCGCCGGTCTTGCCGCTTCCGTATTTTCTGACATCAATGCCGCTCCTGAGTTTGCTTATAATCAAGCCAAAGGGAATGGAGCCCAGAAGATAAGCAATGACGACCACAGCAACGAACTTGGCAATTATCATGTCTTAAGCACCTTGGTCATCCTGCTGTTTTTGCGCCTGGCTTTGGTGAACACCAACCGCAGGGGGGAACCAAGAAAACCAAAGCTCTGGCGGAGTTTGTTCTCCAGATAGCGTTGATAGGAAAAATGCACCAGGTGGGGGTCATTGACCTGTAGCACAAAGACTGAATATCTGGATTCGTCTTGATAAGCTCGTGCAATGTGCAATTGACGGGAGCCCATGCGAGGTGGAGGATGGCTACTCACCGCTTGTTTGATGACCGTATCAACTACTGCGCTCGGTAAACGCTTCTGTCTTTCCTGCCATACTTGCAGGGCTTGGGGCAAAACCTCTGTTATTCCCTGCTGCAGCTTGGCGGATATGTAAACAACAGGCACATACGGCATGAATTTAAGTCTCTGCGTCATATGCCATATAAAATCCTGTCTCTGCTCCCTGGGAATAAGGTCCCACTTATTAACTACCAGTACCATGCCCTTGCCGGCTTCTATGATATAGCCAGCGACGTGCAGATCCTGAGCGGTGATAAACTCGCTGGCGTCAATCAATAGTAGAGCGACATTACTCCGGTTAATAGCATGAAGAGCACGAAGCAAACTGTAGTAGTTAATACCAGCAGTAACCTTACCGCGTCGCTTGATGCCAGCGGTGTCAATGAGTAATAGCCTCTTATCATGCCAGTGAACCAGAGCGTCAAGGGCGTCACGGGTTGTTCCTGGGGTCTCATCAACGATGGCTCTCTCGTCACCCAGTAAGGCATTTAGCAATGTTGACTTGCCTGTATTGGGGCGTCCCACGATAGCCAATTTAGCCTCCTCTGATTCAGCAGGGCTGGTGGTTGTAGGGGGAAGAGAGGCCAGCACTGCGTCTAACAGTTCACTTATTCCTCGATTGTGGTAGGCACTGATCGCTAAAGGTGTGCCCAAACCCAGATGGTAAAAATCGGCTAGCTGGTTCTCCTGGGTGTCGGAATCCACCTTGTTTGATGCTAAGATTATGGGCTTGGTGGCAGCGCGTAGTATATTAGCTATTTCCTCATCACCGGCGATAACCCCATCCCTGGCATCCGTTAGAAATATAATGGCATCTGCTTGAGCGGTGGCTGCTTCTACCTGCTGCTTAACCTTTTGCTCCAGGGCTGACTGTGGTTTTGCTTGCCAGCCGCCAGTGTCAACCACTGTCAGCTCTCGCTCCTGCCATGAAGCAAGTGCAAAGACCCTGTCTCTGGTGACTCCCGGCAGATCGCCAACAATGGTCAGGCGTTTGCCTGCCAGACGGTTGAACAAGGTGGACTTGCCAACATTGGTTCTTCCCACAATTGCTACAATAGGGCTTGTCATTGTTTTGCTATTTCAAACTTGATTATAGAAGCATCTTGGCTAACAATGCTTTTTGCAGATGAAGCCTGTTCTCTGCCTGGTCGAAAACTACGGATTGAAGGCTGTCTGTTAACCCTGCAGAAATTTCTTCACCGTGATGAGCTGGCAAAGGGTGCAGGAACAAAGCATCCCCCTTAGCCAGAGATAATAATCTGTCGTTCACCTGATAGCCAGAAAAATCAAGGCGCCGCCCCTCTGCATCGGCTTCCTGCCCCATACTGGTCCATACATCCGTGTATACTATATCGGCATTTATAACCGCCTCATCAGGTTTATTGGTTGGCAGGATTTTACTGCCGCTAAGAGTAGCGAATTCACTACTTTGCTTTAATATCTCTTTCTTAATTTCATAACCTGGTGGCGAGGCAATGTGGAAGTTCATGCCAGTGAGCGAGGCGGCTATAAGCAAGCTATTGGCTACATTGTTGCCATCACCGATGAATGCTAGAGTCAAACCAGCCAGCTTTCCTTTCTTCTCGTATATGGTAAGAAAATCGGCAAGTGCCTGGCAGGGGTGCTCTAAGTCGGAGAGGGCATTAATTACCGGGAGTGAAGAATACTCAGCCAGTGTGAGTAGAGTCTGATGAGAAAATGTGCGAGCGGCAATCCCGTCGACATAGCGGCTGAGCACCCGTGCTACGTCGAGTACCGATTCTCGTTTGCCCAGCCCTACCTCGTCTGGAGATAGATAAACAGCATGCCCGCCAAGCTCTTGCATGGCGATGTCAAAGCTGACCCTGGTTCGCAGGGAAGGCTTCTCAAAGAGAAGAGCCAGGTTTTTCCCTGTGAGCAGGCAGTCTGTAGTGCCCTGCTTCATAACCAAAGCTCGCTCCAGGAGTTGCTGGATATCCCCGGGGCTGAGGTCTCCTACCGAAAGTAAGTCCTTCTTCATAGCGAAAAAGCATATCATGCCAATCATGCGATATACAAGAAGTTACACTTGTTTATAGCTCAGCTATACATGGCTCCTGTTTTATCGTCACTCTGGGGTACCATACCCTGGAAACTACTTAGCTAAAAAAAGCCTCGCAATAATATAAAGAGATTGTCATTGCCAGCCTGAATTCCTCTCGTTTGTTGAAGGATAGTGAGGCGAGCTTTGCAATGGTGAGAAGGCAAGTCTGTAAAGGGGAGAGATGTTATAATTACGAAGGATGACAGGGAACATGAAAGAAAATTTGCTGCTTTTTGATGGTAATGCGCTGGTGCATCGTAGCTTTCATGCGCTGCCTCCACTGTCGGTGCCCAGAACGGGAGAGATGGTAAACGCTGTTTATGGGTTTGCCAGTACTCTGCTAAAGGTGCTTGCTGAAATCAAGCCTGCTTACTGGGCAGTAGCTTTCGACCGCCCTGCACCAACTTTCCGGCATGAGATATTCCCAGAGTATAAGGCGCAGCGCCCTGCGGCGCCCCAGGAATTAAAAAGTCAGATAGGGCGAGTTCATCAACTGGTAGAGGTGTTTCATATCCCAATCTTTGAAATGGATGGGTTTGAGGCTGACGATATTCTGGGTACCTTGAGCAAGCAGGCAGGTGGACATGGAATTGAGACTATCATCGTTACCGGCGATAATGACATGCTGCAGCTAGTAATGCCTGGAGTAACGGTTATGGCTCCGAGACGAACCTTTGTCGATACTGTCTTCTATGATGAGGAGGCAGTTAAGCAGAAGTATGGTATAAAGTCGGAACAGATCACCGATTTTAAAGCGCTGGTTGGCGATGTTTCGGATAATATCCCCGGCGTGCCAGGTGTCGGTGAGAAGACGGCTACCAGGTTGATCCGGCAATATGGCGGGCTGGAGGAAATCTATGAACATATTGAGGACATAACGCCAGATAAACTACGAAAAGAACTGTACCAGTATCAAGAGCGGGCTTTCCAGGGTAAGAAGTTAGTTACCATAGTTATGGATGTCCCAATTGAGTTAGACCTGGAAACCTGCAGGGTGGGTCACTATGACAGGGATGAGGTAGTGGAGCTTTTCCGGGAGCTTGGGTTTATAAAATTAGTCCCCAGGTTGCCACAGGAGATTGGGGGGACAGGCCACTCTCCTGCAGCTTCACCTGGAGGTGGTTATCAGATAGTGGATACGGAAGTAGCTCTAAATGGACTTGTGATCCGTCTTGAACGAGCGAGTGAAATAGTCGTAGATATTGAAACCACTGGCAAAGGGTTTCAGGCAGCAGAGATGGTAGGGATGGCGTTATCACCTGTCGAGGGGGAGGTTTTTTATATACCTATGAGATTGACTCATGGAGTTTATCCTGAGCAGCAGGTGATACTTCGTTGCGCTCAGGATGACGCCGAGTTTCATAAACCTGAACGAAGTGAGTGGTATGAAAATGATATTCGCAGGCAACTGTCGCTGACTCGAGTTGCAGCAGAGTTGAAACCAATTCTGGAAAGTGTGAGCACAGGGAAAGTCGCTTATGACGGCAAGCGTAATATGGCTGTACTGGCTAACTGCGGCGTGAATCTGGAAGGAGTGGATTTCGATGTCCTGATTGCCGCTTACCTCCTGGGTGAGAAAAACCTGAGTCTTAAAGCTCTTGCCTTTAACGAACTGGGCGTTGAAATAAAATCCCTTGGTGATTTGTTTGGCACAGAAAAAAAACAGGTTTCTCTGGCTATGCTGGAGGTAAAAAAAGTTGCCGACTATGCCAGCACCAATGCCAGCACTATCCGGGGCTTAAAGGATAGTCTGGAAAGAGAACTACACCGGCAGGGACTATGGCAACTCTTCAGCGAAGTAGAGATGCCGCTAATCCCTGTGCTGGCTAACATGGAGAGCAACGGTATTGCCCTGGATACCAGTTTGCTTCGTAAGATGTCCCTAGAATTAAGTAAGGGAATGATGAAACTGGAACTGGAAATATACAATGGTGTAGGGCACCAATTTAATATCAATTCACCCAAGCAATTGGGCAGCGTTTTGTTTGAGGAATTGGGGCTGCCTCGATCGCACAAAACGAAGAGTGGCTACTCCACAGGAGCCTCGGTATTGGAGGCGTTGAGAGGCGTTCATCCTGTAATTGAGCCTGTGCTGGAATATCGTCAGCTTGCCAAACTCAAGTCAACGTATGTTGATGCTCTGCCAGAACTTATCAATCCTAAAACAGGAAGGGTGCATACTACTTTTAACCAGACAGGCACGACCACCGGGCGACTTTCCTCCAGCGAACCCAACTTGCAAAATATACCTATAAGGGGGAAACTGGGGAATAAGATAAGGCAAGCTATCATCGCTCCGCCTGGAGCATATCTGTTGAGTGCTGATTACTCACAGATTGACCTCAGGGCTCTGGCTCATCTCTCCCAGGACGTCGGACTTATCTCTGCCTTTGCCAGAGACGAGGATGTCCACGCTACAACAGCCTCCAGTCTCTTTGGTGTTACAGCAGCGGAGGTAACTCCTGAAATGCGCCGGGTCGCTAAAACAGTTAACTTTGGTGTTATCTACGGCATGAGTGACTATGGACTGGAGCAAGCCACGGAACTCAGTCGGGAGGAAGCGGCCCAATTCATTGCACTGTATTTTGAGAGATATCCTGAAGTAAAGGAGTATATTGAAACAACCAAAGAGCAGGCTCGAAAGCTGGGCTACGTGCAAACAGTGCTTGGGAGGCGGAGGTTCATATCTGAAATAAATTCTTACAACAAACAGGTGAGGGAGGCTGCCGAGAGGATGGCTATAAATGCCCCGGTACAGGGTACCTCAGCTGATATTATCAAGGTTGCTATGCTTGATATATATAGGGAAATGAAGAAGCGAGACCTGGAAAGCAAAATGCTGTTGCAGATTCATGATGAACTGCTTTTCGAGGTACCCGAGGAGGAAATAGAAGAGATGAGGTCACTGGTTAGCGAGATGATGCCCGGGGCCATGAAGCTTTCTGTGCCCTTGAAAATAGATATCAAGTTAGGCA
>CAZCKW010000008.1:0-10767 GCA_964499375.1 uncultured Dehalococcoidales bacterium | reverse complement strand
ATGCCCGGGGCCATGAAGCTTTCTGTGCCCTTGAAAATAGATATCAAGTTAGGCAGAAACTGGGGTGAGATGACATAGATTAATAAATATAAAATCCTGAATTCTGCGAACTGAACATTTAAATTTGGTGCTTTTATCCATACAGCTCTTCATTGTAGCCGGAGCCATCACCATTTCTCTTTGCATATATATAAAAACAGATCTATGTACAATGAAGATTCTGGGCAATTGTGCAACATGTTTCTGTTGCACTTCAATTTCACCTAGGTATTATTACCTAGAGGCATTGTTTCAGGCAGGGATGTATCTCTAGACAACCCAAGAGAGTAACTTCATCCTGTAGCTGGATAAGGACACAGGTATTAATACCTATTTTTTCGCTTTCCCTCCATTGCTGAGATACTCATTTATTGATTTGGCGGCTTTCCTTCCATCCCCCATAGCTAGAATGACGGTTGCACCGCCGCTTACAGCGTCTCCACCTGCAGCCGTACCATCGATATTAGTCATCAAGTTCTCATCAACCTTAAGCCCACCCCATGTCGCAAGCTCGAGTTCAGGGGTTTTACCTAGGAATAGCCTGTTAGGCCTGGTACCAAGAGCGTTTATTATTGTATTCAACTCCATAGTGAATTCACTGCCTTTGATCTTTACAGGTCTGGGTCGACCACTACTATCAGGTTCACCAAGCTCCATTTTAACTAACTCTATTCCCGTAACCCATCCTTCATCGTTGCCAAGTATTCTTGTGGGGCTAACCAGCTCCTTAAAGACTACACCCTCTTCAAGTGCATGCTGCAACTCCTCAGCCCTTGCCGGGGAATATTCTTTAGTTCTTCGGTAAAGAATATATACTTCTTTAGCGCCGAGTCTAATGGCACACCTGGCGGCATCCATGGCCACATTTCCGGCTCCGATAACCCCAACCTTATCCCTCACTATTATAGGAGTATCGCACTCGGGAAATCTATAGGCCTTCATCAGGTTTATCCGGATTAGGAATTCGTTAGCTGAGTAAACTGCCTTGAGTTTCTCACCTTCAATGTTTAAAAATATCGGAGCACCTGCTCCTGTTCCGAGAAAGATTGCGTCGAACTCTTTTTTTAGCTCGCTGAACGATACATTTTGCCCCACGATTCTGTTAAGATGAACATCGACGCCAATTTTTTTAAGATTGGAGAGCTCGTAATCTACGATATCCTTCGGCAAACGAAATGCAGGAATGCCATATTGCAGAACGCCACCTGCTATGTGAAGTGCCTCAAACATGGTCACTTGGTAGCCGAATTTACGTAAGTCAGACGCACAGGCACAACCCGCAGGCCCTGAGCCGACCACAGCCACTTTTCCTGGCACATCTTCGATATGGAGTTCTTCCTCAATTCCGTTTTGTCTAGCCCAATCAGCAACAAATGCCTCCAGCTTGCCGATATTTATGGCATCAAACTTCTTTCCCATCACGCAAGCACCCTCGCATTGGTTTTCTTGAGGGCATACTCGCCCGGCGATTGCAGGACATGGGTTATCTATTTTAGCTATAAGAAAAGCATCCTTGAAATTCCCCCCAGCGATTTCCTTTATAATCGCCTTGATATTCATATTGACAGGGCAGTTCTGTTCACAGGTAGCTTCCTTACATTGGAGGCAGCGCTGTGCTTCTGCTATTGCCTCCTCTTTAGTATAGCCAATCGGAACAGAATGAAAATTCTTGATCCGCTCCTCTACAGGCTGCTCCTGCATAGGTACTCGGGTTTTGTTTATCTTTGCCATTATTTAATACCTCCCCTTCCTCTGTAATACTCCATAGCCTTTGCTTCCTGTTCTTTGAACATAGCCAATCTGCTTAGTAAATCTTCAAAGTTTAACTTGTGAGCATCAAACATGGGACCATCGATGCAGGTAAGTTTCATCTCGCCATCAACAAAGACACGACAGGAACCACACATACCAGTAGCATCAACCATAATCTGGCGCACCGTAACGATTGTAGGTATGCCATATGGCTTGGTGAGTTTCGCCAGGTCGCGCAGCCAGGGAACGTCTCCCCCGGCAAAAACAATGTCAACCCTTTTTTCATCGAGTAATTCTTTTAGAACGTCTGTATAATGGCCCTTTATCCCATAGGAGCCATCTATAGTAGTAAGATAATATTCGTCACACATTGCCCTGCTCAGTTCCTCCTCTGGATAAATATCCTCTTTGGTAGGGAAAGTTTGTATGGAGATCACATGATTACCATCAATTTTAGCCAGTGCTTTGCACAGGGCATAATTTTCAGCATGCCCACAGACAAGGTCAGAAGCAAAAACCACATTGCCATATTTCTTAAGCTCTGGTGGATTTCCCATAGGTCCTATAACACTCTCTAACGAGTCACCTACTTTGAATGTGTCTAATTCATTGGATGTTTTGCCTAGCTTTTTAAAGAACATTGTTATATTACCATCACTGGCCTTTTGGATAGACATGGGAATTCTCTCACCTTGGGGAACGGTGATCACGACTGCAAAATTACCAGGCTGGAATCTCTCGGCTACATGAGCTGCCTCAACCTCGATTAAATACTCAGAAGCGCTCAGGATTTTCTTCCGGGTGATTTGATTAGGCTTTACGACTCCCATTGATTCGGTTGCATCTCCAAATGGCACTCTGCTCACCTCCTTCTAACTTTTTTCGGCGCTATATTCGACTTTATCGATTTTCAGTGGGTCTTACGGGGAACTTCCATGGAAACTATCAGACCCTTGGCATGAGTTCGGTCGCCAATTATAATCCATCCTCAGAAAAAAAAACAAGCGTTGTAATCGTTCAGGTGATTGGTCCAACAAGCGATTAGTTATTTATCGCTGGCCTGACTTTACTTTGCCCAATCCAACAAGGCTGAGGGTAAGTCACCGAAGGCTATAGTCTGATACTTGGGAATACTATCCAGTTTTACCAGGTTTCTTACAGGCATTAACAGAGGTGCGGTACTTCGGGAATTAAATATAGTAATCAGTAACATTTAACATGCCTATATCTATCAAGTACTTGTAATAATTGATTTACCCTCTTTGAAGATTTAGATGGCTAAGGGCTATAATGCTCAGAATCGGGCATTAAGAAAATGAATCACTTTAATGACATCTTAAGACAAGTTTCCAAACCTGCTCGTTATACCGGAGGTGAATGGAATAGCATTAGCAAAGAATGGGAAACAACGTCTGTCCGGATTGCTTTATGCTATCCCGATGTCTATGAAATTGGCATGTCGAATCTTGCACTGCCCATTCTGTATGAGATATTAAATCATCAGCCAGATGTGCTGGCGGAAAGAGTATTTGCCCCATGGATAGACATGGAGACGGCCCTGCGTGAACAGAATATCCCGCTCTTCTCTCTGGAGTCCAAGCACCCGGTCAAGGAGTTCGATATCATGGGGTTTTCTTTGGGTTACGAGCTTACCTACACCAATGTGTTAAACATACTTAATCTGGCTCAGATACCCTTGCTTAGTTCACAGAGAGATGATGCTAATCCCCTGGTAATTGCTGGTGGTAGTTGTGCTCTCAATCCAGAACCGATGGCTGACTTCATTGACCTCTTTGTGATTGGTGAAGGCGAGGAAGCAATACTGGAACTTCTTGAAGTCTTTCAACTGTATCGGGGCGATAGAGAAGAGCTGTTGCGGCAGGCGGCCAGGCTTGATGGAATATATATCCCCAGTCTCTATCAGGTCAGCTATAAAAAAAATGGCGTCGTGAAAGGTATCAGGCCCAGGATACCTGAAGCTAAACCGAAGGTTCGGAGGAGAATAGTAACAGAGATGCCATTCCCGGTTGTTAGGCCTATTATCCCTTACCTTGAAGCAGTACATGACCACGGCAATGTGGAAATTCAGCGAGGTTGCACACAAGGTTGCCGTTTCTGTCAGGCAGGAATGATTTATAGGCCGGTGCGAGAACGCCCGCAGGAAGAAATAATAGACGCTGTAGGTAAGATATTAAAACATTGTGGTTATAGCGAGATGTCCTTGCTCTCACTCAGTACTGGGGATTATTCCAATATTGAGGAACTCATTACCAAACTATCACAGCAGCATTACGGGGATAACCTGACGTTATTCCTTCCCAGCTTACGCTTGAATGCAAGTGCAGTAAAGTTGATGGATTTGTTACCCTTGCAACGCAAGATAACATTAACTTTTGCTCCTGAAGCTGGAAATGAAAGATTACGCCGTGTCATTAATAAAGACATGTCCGAGGAACTAATTCTGGAAACGATAGTGGCTGCTTTGAGCAGGAACTGGACGAACATCAAATTGTATTTCATGCTGGGGTTGCCCACCGAAACTGTTGACGATGTTCACAGCATCATTGAACTGGTGGCTAGAGTACGCAGATTAAGGCAAAATTTTAAATTGCGAATCAGCACCTCCACCCTTATTCCGAAGCCACATACTCCCTGCCAGTGGTTAGCCCAGGAGACAGAGGAGCAGTTACTCCTCAAATATGACGTGCTAAAGAGAGGATTACGTCGATTAAGGGTGGGATTCTCCTGGACAGACCCCAAAGTAAGCCAGGTTGAAGCGGCTTTGTCTCGGGGTGACCGCCGTCTGGGTAAAGTTATCTATCAAGCTTGGCAGTCAGGCTGCAAATTTGATGCCTGGAATGAGCACTTCAATTACCAGAAGTGGATTGAGGCTTTCAATTGTTGTGGGCTTGACCCACTTTTTTATGCTAACAGAGAACGAAGCTTGACTGAGATACTACCCTGGGGGCACATTGATGTTGGGGTAACTCCTGAATTTCTTAAGAGCGAGTATCACAAACTGTGGCAGGAGGAGGGAACTGTGGACTGCCGTTGTGGGAAGTGTAACTCCTGTGGATTACAGCGCTGGCAAACGGACTGTCTGGATAAATACAAAGAGACTAAAAGACGTGTAACAACTTCTCAACAAGAGTGAGAAGGACAGAGTTTAAGTCTGTCTCTAGTAATAAATAACCATATCCGTCAGTGAATCTCACAATAGCAAGTGATCCTGTAAGGTAATGGAAACCAGGCTATCACTTTCATCCAGTGCCATTATATGTACGCCTCGACCCTTCCTGGTTTGAACTGAGACTTGCTCTATAGGAATACATTCGATATTACCTGCAGCTGATATCATTACCAGGTGCCCTTCGTCTTTAGTTACAATTCTGGCCGCTGCAATTTTACCTGTTTTATCGCTCACTTTATGACTTCGTATTCCTTTGCCACCCCTCTGTTGGGCGGGATAAGCTGTTGTTGAAGTTAACTTACCAAAGCCCTTTTCGGTCACTGTGAGCAGGAGAGAGCCAGGAAAAACAGTGTTCATGCTGACAACGCAATCGTCTGTCAGGCGAATACCCCGAACTCCACCACTGCTCCGAGATGCAGTTCTTAAAATTCTGACCTTGAATCTAACAGCCCGTCCGTTTTGGCTTACTAATATAACTTCATCTAAATCGGTAACCTTTCTGGCTGATACCAGTGCATCATCATTTTTGAGTTTTATAGCAGTAAGCCCGCTTCTCCTTATGGAAGCAAACTTCTCCAGGGCCGCTTTCTTTATATCACCAGCCCTGGTTGCCATTAGTAAGAATTCGTTGGAAGGGAAATCTGCCGCAGCCAGCAACGCAGTTACTTTATCATTTAAGTTGATGGGCAATAAATTAACCAGTGATATACCTTTAGCAGTTCGGGATGAATCCTCTGGAAGCTCATAGCATTTAAGGCAATAAACTCTGCCGAGGTCAGTGAAAAGGAGTAAATTGTCATGCGTATCGGCCGACAGGATATGTTTTACCGAATCCTCCTCGCGTGTCACCATTCCCATGACGCCTCTTCCCCCACGGTGCTGCAGTCGGTAAGTACTAGCAGGAAGCCTCTTAATAAATCCCTGACTGCTAAGCGTAACTATCACTCTTTGATGAGGAACAAGGTCTTCCCGGGAGAACCCAGTTATTTCTTCCTCGGTGATTAGCGTACGACGCTTGTCACCATATTTTGATTTCAACTGAGCAGCATCTTGCTTGACCAGGAATAGCACCTTTTTAGGATTGGCCAGCAGATCCTCCAGATAGGAGATATCCTTCACCAAGCTGGCGTACTCCTCAGCTATTTTTTCTTGCTCCATATGAGCCAGTCGCCGGAGAGGCATATCGAGGATAGCTTGTGCTTGAATCTGTGAAAAATTAAATACTGTCATCAAATTGTCACGAGCCGAGTCAACGGTCTCTGACTGCCGAATCACTTTTATTACCTGCTCCAGGTTATCAAGAGCAGTCCTAAACCCTTCAAGTATGTGAGCTCTATTACGCGCCTTCTCAAGTTCAAATTGAGACCGCTTGGTAATAATGTCGTTGCGGAAGTCAATGTAGCAGGTTAGGGCTTCTTTAAGATTAATTACCTTTGGTTGCCCATTTACCAAAGCGACCATGTTGATAAAGAAGGTGGATTGCATAGGGGTATACTTGTATAGGTTGTTAAGCACTTGCAGGGATTGGGCTCCCTTCCTGAGTTCAATAACCAGGCGCATGCCCTCCCTGTCCGATTCGTCACGCACCTCGCCTATTCCCACAATTTTTTTATCTTTTATCAAGCCAGCGATTCTCTCTACCAAAGCTGCTTTATTGACTTGATAGGGAAGCTCTGTAATGATTATCTGTTTTTTATCTCCCTTGGCATCCACCTCTTTAACCTTGGCTCGAATTACCGCTCTCCCCCGACCTGTAGCGTAAGCGCTCTTTATTCCTTCTTCGCCCAAAATTACAGCTGCAGTGGGGAAATCAGGACCTTTGATGAATTCCATTAACTCATCTGTGGTAGCTTGAGGGTTGTCAATTAGATAGGTAATAGCATCGCATACCTCTACTAAGTTATGGGGTGGGATATTGGTTGCCATGCCTACAGCTATTCCTGAGGAGCCGTTAACCAGTAAGTTGGGCAACTTGGCAGGCAGGACAGAGGGCTCTTTGAGGGAATCATCGAAATTGGGAGCAAAGGTGACAGTATTTTTATCGATGTCGACTAGCATTTCCTCAGCAATATTGCCGAGTCTGGCCTCGGTGTAACGCATCGCTGCTGGTGGGTCGTTATCGATACTGCCAAAATTACCCTGCCCATCAATTAATGTATATCTCAACGAGAAATCCTGAGCCATGCGCACCATGGCATCGTATACTGAGGCATCACCGTGCGGGTGATATTTCCCCAGAACTTCACCTACAATTCGGGCGCTCTTTTTATGTGGACTGTTGTGATGCATCCCTAGATCATCCATAGCATATAGAATGCGCCGTTGTACCGGTTTCAAACCATCGCGTACGTCGGGTAATGCTCGGGAGACTATAACGCTCATGGCATAATCGAGGTAAGATCTTTTCATCTCCTCTTCAATACTAATAGGCTGTACTTTGCTAGTTTCCATCACTTGTTGAGTTCCTCTCCTTCGTTGGTTTTTTCTATTACAGAGAATCCTTCTGGCAGGGTCTCATTTTCCTCTGTTATTTCAACTTCCTCATTAGCAATGACGCAGGAATTAGAGGGTGGGTCTTTGGCGTAATTGGGCAAGTGAATAGAAGGGCTGGCTGGCAAGGAAGGTTGTCCTGCTTGACTGGGATGTTGATATTCCTCCCTGATAAATACCCGAACCCTATTCTTTCCTATACTGTGGATAGCTACAATGTATCTATTCCCCCCTTTTATTAGTCTTGTGAGGCGTAATCCATATTTATTTTCGACTTCTCCCAGATATTCGCCATGTTCATTCTCAACGATTAGGCTATTTCCTGCTACTCTCAGATGGACTTGATCGCCGGCGCCCACCTTGGCTAATACTGTACTTGAAGCTAAATTGCAAAGGTTTACCATACCAGACTTGCCCTGCTCAGTAACAAAAAGAGCAGGAGTAATCCTGTGGTGGCTGCTATTGGAAACTACCTCGGATTCAGCTAAGCTGGCTAAGCGTGTTAAGTTTTTAGCAGCAATAACATTATCGGGAGCAAGCTCCACAACCCTATTGTATGCTTCCTTGGACTGGGCGAACTCTCCCAATTCTATCAATGCTCTACCCAAACGATTGTAAGCTCCAATATCTGCAGGAAGCCTATCTATTATACTCCTGTTTAACGCCACTGCCTCTTCCCAGCGGCCCTGAACAGCCAGGGCTATAGCGTCTTCGCTTAATTGCTGCCCTAACTTCGTCCGTTCGTCTTGTTGCTGGTATGACATCTTTAAATTAATCAAGAAATTTCAAGTTCAAAGGCTTTGTGTAAGGCTTGGACAGCGTCCTTAACCTTATTCTCCGATATTATACATGTTATTCTTATATCCGAAGTGGTGATTAACTGGATGTTGATGTCCTGTTCATAGAGTGTACGAAACATTATGGCGGCATAGCCGGGCGTGTTTTGCATACCCGTGCCTATAATGCTAACCTTGGCTAGTGTAGAATCGGTAGCACATCGCTTACCATCTATAGATTTGGCCACAGGCTCAATAATAGACATCGCTTTAATCAAATCGTTTCGTGCTACTGTGAAAGTGAGGTCGGTAATATTCTCAACGCTGGCATTTTGTACAATGGTATCTACACTTATATTTGCTTTGGCCAGGGGCTCAAAGATTGCTGCAGAAATACCTGGATGGTCAGGAACACCGATGATCGTGATTTTAGCTACATTGATATCGTGGGCAATGCTTCTGACTCTATTTCTTACTTCCATGGATGCCTCCTTACAAATGAGAGTTCCTGGGCTATCGTTGAAGCTGGAAGCTACCAATATAGGCATATTATACAACTCGCCTAATTCCACTGCTCTGGGGTGCATTATCTTTGCCCCGTAACTGGCCATCTCCAGCATCTCTTCATAACTGATGTTTTTCAATTTAGTCGCTTCAGGCACTAATCGTGGGTCAGCAGTATAGACCCCTTCAACGTCAGTGTAAATCTGGCATACCTCAGCATTTAAGCTGGCAGCCAGGGCAACTGCTGTAGTATCGGAACCACCTCGACCCAGGGTGGTAATATCCATATTAGGATTAACGCCCTGAAAGCCAGCTACAATAACGATGTTATTCTTCATCAGTTCACCGGTGATTCGTTTGGGGCTGACACGAAGAATTCGTGCCCGACTGTAGTTATAATCGGTCTGAATGCCTGCTTGGGCACCAGTGAGGCTGACTGCCTTATAACCTAAATTTCCTAGAGCCATGGCTAAAAGGGTGCTGGAAATTAGCTCACCAGTGGAAAGCAGAACATCAAGTTCTCGCTCATCTGGATGTTCAGTAATTTGCTGAGCTAATTTTATTAATTCATCAGTGGTGTCTCCCATTGCAGAGACAACCACTACTATCTTGTTGCCTTCATTTTTAGCCCTAGCTATGCGATGGGCTACACCTTTGATTTTCTCGCTATCGGCAACTGAGCTACCACCATATTTTTGAACTATTAGTGCCATAAGATTTCCCTTCACCTTATTAATTTAGGCATAATTCTGTGTCCTTCCCTTAAGAAAATACCGGTTTTCCTGGCTTCAGCCTCGGTAAATCTGTTAGCCCCGTTAGCCACAAATCCCGGCCCCCACAGCATAAACGGTACTGGTTCTCCGGTGTGGGTCTGAGTCTTAATTGGTGTGGGGTGGTCAGGCATGATAAGCACTCGAAGAACATCTCTATCCCAGCTGCGAAGCTGGCTCACAATTTCCGAATCTATCTTCTGGATAGCGTCTATTTTATCATTAATGGAGCCTGCATGAGCTGCTTCGTCGGGTGCTTCTACGTGGATAACTACCAGGTCATGTTCCTTAAGCGATTCCAGAGCTCCTGTTGCTTGAGCGGTATAGTCATTGCTCTGATCACCTGTCACACAGGGAATATTCAATACATCTATCCCTATCATTTTAGCTAAGCCCCGTAAGAGGTCAACTCCAGATGTCATGGCAGCAGTAAGGCCGTAGGTCATCTTAAAAGCAGGCATGTCAGGTATTTGCCCACTACCCCAGAAAAGCCAAATCATTGTAGCTGGTATTTCACCACGAGCGATCCGTTCTACATTTATAGGGTGGTTCCGCAACATGGCTTCCGAACGCACCATAAGGTCTTGTAGAATCGCACTTCCATGACCCCAGGGCATAAATTCTTTGATGGGTTTGCCTGGGATGTCATGTGGTGGCGTGCAGGTGGCTGAAAGCATGTCCTCTTGACTCTTTATTTTACATATATGTCTATAGCTAACTCCTGGATAAAAATGTATCTTGTCATTACCGAGCCTGCTATTTAAAGCGGCAACTAGTGGTTTAGCTTCATTAGTGCTGATGTTTTCGCAGCTATAGCTCCGCATCTTCCCGTCATGGACAGCAACTAAGTTACAGCGAAAAACAACCTCTCCATCTTCGATTGGGATATCCATGCTTTTGGCTTCAATAGTACTCCTACCTCGGTAATAGACTTTGGGGTCATAACCAAGAATTGACATACATGCACACCCGCTGCTGGGTTCCATATCCGGGGGAACAGTTTGGACCAATCCTAAAATCCCTTGTTGTGCCATGGCATCCAAATTTGGAGTATGCGCTAACTCAAGGCAGGTCTTTTCCCCATGGCCAACCAGGGGCCAACCTGCCGCCCCATCCATTATTAAAACGCAGTATTTCATCTGTATAAAAGTTGTAGGTATTATTAAATCATCTTATAATAAGTTAGACAAACGGGGCGTAGCGCAGTTTGGTAGCGCGCAGCGTTCGGGACGCTGAGGTCGGAGGT
>CAZCKW010000007.1:0-18004 GCA_964499375.1 uncultured Dehalococcoidales bacterium | reverse complement strand
ATTCAAGCGCCTCACTCCCTCCCAGAAATTGTCTGACTTGTTCTATTGTTTGTAGATTCCTATCGTTCATGATCAGTCGCATGTCCCAATCATAACCGTGTTGCCCTAACTTCTCAGGCTCATCTTGCGTTAGAAATCGATACCCTCTCCAGGCTCATCTTGTATTGGAAGAGACTGTAACGTGACCAGCAAGGTGTTATGTGCTATAGTGTTAACTGTTTTTCTAATCAAAGTCCCATGTTTAAGTTAATTCCTTCGGGCACCATTACTTCCACTCCAGGATTCCTGGCCGGGGCATTCCATGCCGGGATAAAATGTAAACACGAGCTTGATTTAGCCATCCTCCACTCTAAGATACCCTGCATCGCTGTTGGTACATTTACCACCAACCGCATCAAGTCAGCGCCCGTTCTCCTATCTCAAAGACATCTATCAAAACGACAGGCACAGGCAGTCGTGGTAAATTCGGGATGTGCCAATGCCTGCGCTGGTAAGCAAAGCACAGCCGATGCCTACGAAATGGCAATACTAACAGCAAAAAAGCTATCCCTCGGCGTTGAGGATGTCCTTGTAGCCAGCACCGGCATAATTGGAATACCTTTGCCCATGTACTGCATCAGAAATGGAATCGAGGGAATAACACTCAGCCAGGATGGGGGCCACGACTTAGCCAGGGCAATTATGACCACCGATACAAAGCCTAAAGAGATTGCATTCCATTTCGATATAGCGAATAGCGAAATCATCATCGCCGGAGTTGCCAAGGGAGCAGGTATGATTCACCCTGATATGGCTACTATGCTTTGCTTTATCACCACTAACGCAGTGGTAGATACTGACTTTTTACAATCATCACTGCAGGAAGCAGTGAATATCTCCTTTAATTTAATTAGCATCGATGGTGACACCAGCCCCA
Organism: uncultured Dehalococcoidales bacterium; assembly: GCA_964499375.1. GTDB lineage: Bacteria > Chloroflexota > Dehalococcoidia > GIF9 > AB-539-J10 > CAZCKW01. The sequence continues at coordinate 17,088 of CAZCKW010000007.1, read as the reverse complement.
GCGACTCTGTTTTTCTATTAGCTAATGGCTTAGCTGGCAATGAACTAATCGATGGGAATAACGGCAGAACTTTTCAGGAAGCTTTGAATGGAGTCTGCATTTATCTGGCCAAATCTATAGCCCGAGATGGGGAAGGAGCAACCAAGCTTGTAGAAATTACTGTAGAAGGAGCTATAGATCAAGAAGAGGCACGTCGCGCAGCTCGTACTATTGCCAGCTCAACACTGGTAAAAACAGCAATACATGGCAATGACCCTAACTGGGGACGCATCGTTGCTGCCTTAGGGCGAAGCGGCGTAGAGATAACAGAAGATAAACTGGATGTCTATTTGGACGGGGTCTGCGTCATGAAGCAAGGTAATCCCACAATTTTCGGCAAAGAAGAAATGGAACTGACTTTAAGCAGCAGTGATAGCGTAGTTATTAAAGTATATCTTAACCTGGGATATGCTAAAGCTACTGCCTGGGGCTGCGACCTGTCTGAGGAATATGTTACTATAAACAGTGCATATTCAACGTAATGCTACAGAAGAAGATTATTGTAGTTAAGATTGGTGGCAGCACTCTGGGCAATCATGATACCACCCTGGAAGATCTGGTTACACTTCAGAGGCAAGGGGTACCTCTGGTCGTGGTTCATGGTGGTGCTCAAACAGTTACTGACTGGCTCACCAGGCTTGGCATTCCCACCAGCTTTATTAACGGGCTGAGGGTTACCGATGCCGAGAGCCTGAAGGTAGTGGCTGGCGTGCTTGGCGGTCTGGTGAATAAAGAGCTGGTAGTAGCCATTCAAGCGCTGAAAGGTAAAGCCATAGGATTAAGCGGAAGCGACGGCAATTTACTGCAGGCAGCTACCAAGAGCCCTGACCTGGGTTATGTGGGTAAGATTGTAAAGGTTGACCCCACTCCAGTTAAAATACTACTGGATGCAGGTTACATGCCAGTAGTGTCGCCACTAAGCTTCGGATCAGTGGGGGACAGGACAACGCTGCTTAATGTCAACGGAGATGCCGCCGCTGGCGAAATCGCAGCCGCGCTAAGCGCAGATAAACTTATCTTTTTAACCGATGTTGATGGAATCTATGATGACTCAGGACAGATACTATCCAAAATCAATGCTGCTGATGCGAAAGAGATGCTCAGCTCAGGCACAGCTTCAGGAGGGATGATTCCTAAAATAGAAGCCTGCCTTAAAGCCCTGAACACAGTATCTGTAGCTCGTATTATCAACGGCACAACATCCCATGCTCTACTCAATGAGATAAATAACGGTGCTGGAGGAACCACTATTGTACCAAAATAACTGGCAGGAATTAGAGCAAAAGCTATTCCTCAGAACATTTAATCGATCTCCCCTGACCCTGGTCCGTGGTCAAGGTGCCTGGGTCTGGGATGACCAGGGAAAGAAATACCTTGATTTTGTCGCCGGATGGGCTGTTGATAGCCTGGGACATTGCCCGCAGGTAGTGGTCGAAGCTCTGGAGAAACAGGCGAAGAGCTTAATCCAGGCATCAAATCAATTCTATACCATTCCGCAGATACAACTGGCACAGCTTCTGATAGAGAATAGCTGTCTTGACAGGATTTTCTTTTGCAATAGCGGCGCCGAGGCTAACGAGGGGGCAGTGAAACTGGCTCGACGGTATGGAAAACTACACCTCAACGGCGCCTATGAAATAATCACAACTCACAGTTCATTTCATGGGCGGACTCTGGCAATGACCGCTGCCACAGGCCAGAGTAAATTCCAGGAACTCTATATTCCTCTGCCCACCGGTTTCATTAATGTGGACTACAACAACAGTGAGGCAATCAAGCAAGCAACAACCAGGCAAACTTGCGGTGTCGTTCTGGAGCCAATACAGGGTGAAGGTGGGGTTAATGTACCTGAAGATAACTACCTCAAGGAGATAGAGCGTTGGTGTCATGAGCAGGGAATACTTTTTATTCTGGATGAGATTCAAACAGGTATCGGGCGCACGGGAACCCTTTTTGCCTATGAGCAGTATCGAGTGGAACCTGATATAATTACGCTTGCCAAGGGATTGGGCAGTGGAGTTCCCATTGGCGCCTTACTGGCTAAAGAGCATGTTTCTGTCTTTGCCCCTGGTGAGCACGGTTCCACTTTTGGAGGTAATCCTTTAGTTTGTGCTGCTGCTTACGCTACCGTGAAATACATCATTGAGCATGGTATACCTGAAAAAGCTAAACAGGTAGGAAATTACTTTATGGCCAGGCTAGAAACCCTAAAAAGGCAATTTGATTTTATTACCGAGGTAAGGGGGCGGGGGTTACTGATAGCTTTAGAATTTAATGATACAATTGCCGAGGAAATAACCATGGCCTGTATGAAAAAAGGTTTGCTAGTTAACAGAGTTAAGCCAGATGCCATCCGCTTCATTCCCCCCCTTATTATCACTGAGAGAGAGGTAGATGAAGCGGTCAGCATTCTAGAGACCGTCCTGGAGGGAACAGAACTCTGAGGCCATAACAAGGAGGTTATTAAAATGTCAGACAAGGTAGTATTAGCTTACAGTGGCGGCCTCGACACATCTGTAGCTATAAAGTGGATTAAGGAAAGATATGGCCTGGACGTTATTGCCTTTACTGTGGATATAGGCAATGTGGCTAATCTAGAATCCATCAGACAAAAGGCACTCGACTTAGGAGCTATAGAAGCGCTGGTGACCGATGCCAGAGAAATTTTCATCGACTCCTTCGTATTCCCCGCCCTCCAAGCTGACGCCATCTATGAAGGTCAATACCCCCTGGCCACAGCGCTAGGGCGCCCCCTTATTGCCCAGCTTATGGTGAACATAGCTAAAAAAGCAGGCGCTACCACTGTAGCTCACGGCTGCACCGGCAAGGGTAATGATCAGGTGAGGCTTGATGTAAGCGTAGCTGCCCTAGCCCCTGAACTCAAAGTAATAGCTCCAGCCAGAGAGTGGAATATGACTCGAGAGCAAACTATCACCTATGCCCAGCAGCACAACATCCCTATTCCTGTCACAAAGGCTAGCCCATATTCCATTGATGAGAACCTGTGGGGAAGGTCTATTGAATGCGGTATGCTGGAGGACCCCTGGAATGAACCTCCCGAGGATGCCTTTGCCTGGACAAAAGGGCTAAAGGAAACACCGGCGCAACCTTGCTATATTGAAATCGGCTTTGAAAAGGGACTACCTACGAGTCTCAATAACGAAAAGTTAAACAGTATCATGCTTGTCCAGAAAATTCACCAACTGGCTGGTGAGCATGGAGTAGGCAGAATCGATCATATCGAAAACAGGCTGGTGGGTATAAAATCGAGGGAGATTTACGAGGCCCCTGCATCCACGGTGCTACTCAAAGCTCACCAGGCCCTGGAAGACATGGTATTGACCAAGGAACAGCTCCGCTTTAAGAACAAGGTAGCCATTGAATATGCTGACCTTATCTATAACGGATTATGGTTCAGCGCCTTCCGCCAGGATTTATCCGCTTATGTTGAGAGCTCTCAAAGATATGTTACCGGTACAGTTAAAGTTAAACTACACAGAGGCAATTGCCAAATAGTGGGCAGGAAATCGCCTTACTCTCTGTACGTTTACAGCCTCGCTACCTATGATAAGGGTGATGTCTTCGATCAGGCTGACTCCCCTGGTTTTATCCATATCTGGGGACTGCCAGTAAGAACCCAAGCTCAAGTACAATCACCATTTCACCAGGAAAGCTAATGCTAACAGAGAAAAAAGAATTAGTGAAGAATTACGTGGCCTCTATCCCCTTCGACCGGCGATTATATCGCCATGACATCAGGGGAAGTATCGCACATGTCAAGATGCTATCAAGGGAAGGAATTATTGATGAGCGCGATGCCAACACTATAATCGATGGGTTGTCTTCTATTTGCCAGGAGATCGACCGAGGGGAATTCCAGTTTAGAACTGAGCTTGAAGATATACATATAAATATCGAAGCAAATTTGTTTGAAAAGATAGGAGACGTGGCTGGAAAGCTCCACACCGCTCGTTCCAGGAATGACCAGGTGGCTTTGGATTTACGCCTCTTTCTTAAAGATGAAATCCAGACAACCATCGAGGAGCTAACAGCCTTGCAAAGTTCACTCGTAGAACTGGCTGAGTCAAATAAACTCATCATTATGCCTGGCTATACCCATTTGCAGCAAGCCCAACCTATTCTTTTATCTCACCACCTGCTGGCCTACTTTGATATGTTACAGCGAGATAAGGAGAGGTTTTACCAGAATCTCAATCACACCGATGTCATGCCTTTAGGTAGCGGTGCTTTAGCCGGTGTCTCCTACCCTATAAACCGTGAGTTTGTTGCCCAAGAATTAGGTTTTAACAAGGTAAGTACCAATAGCCTTGATGCTGTCTCAGACAGGGATTTCGTAGTGGAATATGAGGCTGCCGCTGCCCTAACCATGATGCACCTATCTCGATTAGCTGAGGAAATTATCCTGTGGGCATCAGCCGAATTTGATTTTATAGAAATTGATAAATGCTACACCACAGGCAGTAGCATCATGCCCCAGAAGAAAAACCCCGACGTAGCTGAGCTAGCAAGAGGCAAAACCGGACGAGTTTACGGCAATTTGTTAGCCATCCTAACCACGTTGAAAGCACTTCCTCTAGCCTATAACCGTGACATGCAAGAGGATAAGGAAGGTCTTTTTGATACCGTGGATACATTGCATTCCAGCTTAAAAGTATTCGCCGGGATGATGCAAACAATTAAGGTCAACGCTAAACATATTCGCGATGCTATCAAGAAGGACTACATCCTGGCTACCGATTTAGCTGATTATTTGGTGAAGAAAGGCTTACCGTTTCGGGAGGCACACGGCGTGACAGCCAAGCTCAGTGAATATGCTATTAGCAAAGATAAGAACTTCTCAGAACTTAGCTTGAATGAGTATCATAGGTTCTGTCCCCTTTTTGATAAAGAAATATATAACACTACCCTGGAATCATCTGTAGCTGCCAGGAATATTATTGGTGGTACCTCACCTCAACAAGTAGCAGCAGCATTAACTATGGCTAAAAAACTTTTAAAAAATGAAAGTAAAAAACAAGCAAATCAAGCTAGCACCATCGATACTCAGTGCTGACTTTGCTCGTCTGGGTGAGCAGGTTGCTGAAGCCACTGAAGCAGGAGCTGACTATATTCACATCGATGTCATGGATGGTCATTTCGTACCGAATATTACCATCGGTGCACCTGTAGTAGCTTCTCTTCGTTCCTGGACACATCTGCCTTTGGATGTTCACCTGATGATAGAGAGACCAGAGCGGTACATTGCTGACTTTGCCGACTGTGGCGCTTCAATTATCACCGTTCATATTGAAGCTTGTCTCCATCTTCACCAAACGATTCAACTAATCAAGAAACTTGGATTAAAAGCAGGGGTGGCACTTAATCCGGCTACTCCGCTGAGTTCAATAGATGAGATAATACCTCAGGTTGATTTGATTCTTATCATGAGTGTCAACCCTGGCTTTGGCGGGCAACCTTTTATTCCTGAAACGCTGGAAAAAATAGTCCGCTTGCGCAGCATACTGGATAGCAGGAAAGCAAAGGCTGAATTGGAAGTTGATGGGGGTGTCACCATCAACAATGCACCCAGCATAGTCCAGGCTGGCGCCAATGTTCTGGCAATAGGTGCCAGTTTATTTACTGATAAAGAAGGAATCGGACAAGCACTCCAGAAAATCAGAAAGGCGATAAGTTAATGAGCCGTCTTATATTGAGTACGAAGACAGCGTGTACACATGTTAACCCGTTTCTTCTCGCCATCAATAGTGATGGTGGTCCGATGAACGTTTGGCAACCAGCGCCTCTTGACATGCTTCTTGGAATGGCTTACGCTATTCCCGAATTGAACTCTTTTGCCACAAATATCACACTTCACAATAAACCTCTACCCCTTTACTACAAGGGGGATGTAGACTATTATATCACTAATAGCATATTAGACAAAGGGAGAAAAGATGAAAATTAATCTGGCCGATGGCAAGACAATTAAAAAAATGTTTACCTCAGGGACTGCGTGGCTTGAGAAATGCGTTCCTGAAATCAACGCCATAAATGTTTTCCCGGTACCCGATGGGGATACAGGAACTAACATGCTGCTTACCATGCACTCTGCCATGGAAGAGGCAAAGCAGAACGCAGATAGCGACGTTTCCTCAGTAACCAAATCAATGGCTTACGGAGCTTTAATGGGAGCACGAGGTAATTCAGGAGTTATCCTATCACAGTTCCTGCGTGGCCTGGCTAAGGGGTTGGAAGGTAAAAAAGCCTTCAATGGCAAGGATTTTGCCGACTCATTATCTGAAGCATCACGAGCCGCTTACGAAGGAATCATCCATCCCGTAGAAGGAACTATATTGACGGTGCTTAAAGATGCAGCTAATGCTGCAGATATAGCCGCTGAAAAAGACCCCGATACTTTGCTTTCAATAGTGGAAAGCGCGGTAGAGGCAGCTAAGGACTCAGTAGCCCGTACACCCGACCTGTTACCGGTTTTACGTGAAGCTGGTGTGGTTGATGCAGGAGGGCAGGGTTTATATGTATTGCTCGATGGTGCCCTTAACTCCCTTAAGGGAGAGACAGATAAAACGAAAACCCGAACACCTCAGCTAGTATCTGCCGATTTACCATCACCTCCCAAACTGGCTCAAACAGCTGAGGTGGAAGTGCCTTACGGTTATTGCACTAATTTTCTGCTGGAGGGGCGAAACCTCGATCTGGAAAAGATCAGGAAGAAGTTGAGCAAGAAGGGGCAATCCCTTATCGTTGCTGGCAATGGCGCTACAGTTAGAATCCACATTCATAGTTTCAATCCTGGCGAAGTGCTCAATTATGCTACCCGTCTGGGCAAATTGCATCAGATAGATATTAACAATATGGATGATCAATATACAGAGTTTATCAAACTGCAAAAAGAGCGAATGGCTAAAGTGAATGTTGCTGTAGTAACGGTCGCCTCTGGAGATGGAATTTTTGATGTATTTAATAGCCTGGGTGCATCAATTATCATTCCCGGTGGGCAGACAATGAATCCTAGCGTCCGCGAGATCCTGGACGCTGTGGAGCTGGCGCCCTCAGACAATATCATCTTGCTGCCCAATAACAAGAACATTATACTCACAGCTTCCCAGATTGACTCTCTAACCTCAAAGAAAGTGAAGGTAATCCCTACCAGGACTCTTCCCCAGGGCATAGCAGCATCCCTTGCCTTCAATAGTGGCATAGACTTAGAGGAAAATGCTCAAATCATGGAGGCTGCAATGTCCGCAGTAAGGACTATAGAAATCACCAGAGCAGTGCGACAAACACAGCTAAATGGTCACAAAATAAAGAAGGGGCAGCTTATTGCTATCTTGGATGACGAAAATCTAATATCCAATGGTAATAATGCTTCAGACTTAATTTCTGAAGCCCTGATGAAGGCAGATGTGAAAAAAGCTGAACTACTGACTGTTTACTATGGCGCCGAAACTCAAACTACGGAAGCTGAAGATACAGTTCAGAAAATTCGAGAGGTGCATCGCCACCTCGAGGTTGAAATAATACATGGCAATCAACCCCACTACAATTACATATTCTCGCTGGAATAGACATTCGTAGTATCCAGGTCGAAGCTTCAGCGTACAATTCCAGGATCTTGCAATCACACACCTGCAAAGCCTTCCTGGCACCATCTTTACCCCTGGTTATTGGCAGTAAGAGACATCAAACCTACCCTGTAGATACCTGTGCTAATATGGTATTCTATTCACCACTCATGCTCATGCTTAATTAAAAGGTGATTAAACAAGTGAAACCTATTGATTCGCTGCGAGCTATTCTTGAGCTGGAACATAACAAAGGATATTCCAATAAAGCAGTCATTGGCGGTTTGGATAAGTACTTTCACAACAAGGTGGGACAAATCAGGCAGGATATAAGTAACCGCCAATTATTAGCTGAATTTGATAAGCTCAATCTAGCCAATTCCAACTACGGCTCCCTTGATATAAATGCTCGTAGCAAATGGATAACGCATATCTTCGACTGGCTGGATAAATTTGAACAGGCAAAGAAAGACACCTTCACCTCAGCTCTCCCTTTAAAAGAGAGGAACAGAAAAAGTGCGATTACTAGCCACCCATCCCCCCATCTGGCGATGAACACAAGGGTAACAGAGATGGCTAAGCCATACCAGGAAGGGAAAAGCGCCGTATTAGACTCACCAATCACCATTATCAAGGGAATTACACCTCGTGTAGCCACCAAATTTACCAAGCTAAATATCAGGACAATACACGATTTTCTTTACTTGCTTCCCCGACGTTACGTCGATTACAGCCAGCGGAAACACATCTCCGAGCTTGAGGCAGGCCAGGAACAAACTATTATAGCCACCGTGTGGCAAGCAAGAGTAGCTACCTTTGGCTATCGGCCAGGTACTGAGGCAATCGTTGCTGATGAGACAGGCAACATAAGAGTAGTCTGGTTCAACCAACCTTACCTGGCTAAAAGATTCCCCACCAACTCCAGGGTAGTAATTAGCGGCATGGTTTACCAGTTTAAAGGACTCAAGGTATTTGAGTCTCCCGAATGGGAGATGCTGGAGGATAAAGAGCTAATCCACACCGCTCGCCTTGTCCCGGTTTATCCACTTACCCAGGGTCTATATCCCCGGCAAGTGAGGAAATGGACAAAGGAGGCTATTGACAGATGGGCATGGCAGGTAGGTGATTTCTTACCATCAGAAGTAAAAAACCGGTGCCAGTTACTAAACCTCCCTGAAGCGGTTGCTCAAATCCACTATCCTGATGACCAGCTAATGGCAGTAGAAGCTGTGAGGCGTCTGGCCTTTGATGAGCTATTGTTACTACAACTGAGTTTGCTGGGCAGAAAGAGGGATTGGCAACAAAGCCAGCCAGGCAATGCCTTTAACGTGGACCGGAATATTATAGATATGTATTTACACTGTTTGCCTTTCACTTTAACCCGAGCTCAGGAGCGAGTATTGGAGGAAATCTTAGCCGACCTCACGCAACCCACGGCTATGTCACGCCTCCTCCAAGGCGAAGTAGGCAGTGGCAAAACTGTGATTGCTGTCTTAGCTTTATTAATTGCTGTCGCTAATAACTATCAAGGAGCACTGATGGCACCCACTGAGGTACTGGCTGAACAGCACTTCAACAATATCTGCGGCTATCTGTCTCAAGCAATCACCCATCCCCTACCAGGTGAAGTAAGACCTGCAGGAGAGCCTACCATATGCCAGGAAGAGAAAACAGACAATATCAGATACTATACAGGCCTTATCTCACACCCGCTAACCATCGCTTTGCTCGTCGGCAGTCTAAGCGACAGTGAGAAAGAGGAATTACATCATAAAATTAGACAAGGAAAAATCGACATTGTTATTGGTACGCACACCCTAATCCAAAAAGGGGTAAGCTTTCACAAGCTTGGGCTGGCAGTAATAGATGAGCAGCAACGTTTCGGGGTCTTACAACGCTCCTCATTACGCCAAAAGGGCTTCAATCCTCACGTACTGGTTATGACCGCCACCCCCATACCCCGAACCATGGCACTGACCCTTTATGGTGACCTCGACCTCTCAATCATTGATGAGATGCCTCCAGGACGGCAGCAGGTAAAAACAATATACATTGAGCCCCAACACACAGAAAAAGCTTATAACTTCATCCGACGCCAGGCTATCAGTGGCAGGCAGGCTTTCATTATCTGTCCTCTAATTGAGGAATCAGAAATACTTGAAGTAAAGGCAGCTACAACCGAATATGCGTATTTATCTCAGGAAATCTTCCCGGATTTAAGGCTGGGTTTACTTCATGGTCGTATGCCCCCCGGTGATAAAGAAAAGGTCATGCGCAGTTTCAGGGAAGGTGCCCTCGATATACTGGTGTCAACTTCGGTAATAGAAGTCGGCATTGATATACCAAATGCTACAGTCATGATGGTGGAGGGCGCCGACCGCTTTGGTCTGTCACAGCTACACCAGTTTAGGGGACGAGTGGGACGAGACAAAGAACAGGGTTATTGCATACTTATCCCCGAAAAATCTTCACCCGAAACAGACAAGCGCCTCCAGTTGATGGAGAAGTTCCATAACGGATTAGCCCTGGCTGAGAAAGACCTGGAGCTAAGGGGGCCTGGGGAATTTTTTGGAACACATCAGAGCGGTTTGCCCAATCTAAAAATAGCAAAACTGTCAGACTTGCAGCTTTTGGAGTTAGCCCGGCAAGAGGCAATAACACTGTTTCAAGGCGACACTAATTTGGAGAAACCAGAACACCAACCTTTGAGAGATAGATTATCACAAGTATGGTCTAAAGATACTGAATGGAGTTAATATAGTATAATTGCAGCAGAGTGAAACCATCTTAATGGTTAGAAAGAAATTAGCTGGCTGTCTGCAGCAAGCAGTAATAAAAGCACAACGAGAAGGCAGTCTCGTTGCCGCAGCACTGCCCGAGATAACTATAGAGCATCCTCAAAATCCCGATCACGGTGACTTCGCCACAGGCTTTCCCTTGAAGTTAGCCCGAACAATGAAGATGCCACCTCTAACTATAGCTGAAAAATTAATAGACCATATGCTGCTGCCTCCGGAAATTGGTAAAGTTATGGTCGCTCCTCCAGGTTTTATCAACTTCACCTTGCGAGATGACTGGCTAGCTAAACAGGTGGAATCTATTCTGAATGCCAGTGAGTCATACGGTAATCTTGATTTGGGCAAAGACAGCCACATTCAAATTGAATTCGTCAGTGTCAATCCCACTGGCCCTCTTCATATAGGTCACGGGCGTGGTGCTGTCCTCGGCAGTACTCTGGCTAACATCCTCACTTCCGCTGGCTACTGCGTGGAAAGGGAGTATTACTTGAATGACGCCGGCAATCAGATAGATGCTTTCAACCGTTCTCTCTATGCTCGTTATCAACAATGCCTGGGTATAGAAGCGGCCATGCCTCCTGATAGCTATTTGGGTAATTACATGATTGAGCTGGCAAAGGAGATTATTGCCAGAGAAGGCGATAGATTCTCAGTTTTATCGCAGGAAGAAACGGCCTCGGAGATAGGCAAAATCGGGCTCAATAAGATGATTGAGAACATTAAGCAGGACCTTAAGCTAATAAATGTTGAATTCGATACCTGGTTTAGTGAAAAGGACCTTTACCAAAATAAACAATACGATCGAGCTATGGCAATACTACAAAGCGCAGGTTATGTAGCAAAAAGGGACAATGCCATCTGGTTTGAATCGAGCACCCTTGGCGATGATAAAGATAATGTGCTGGTGCGTAGTAATGGTTCACCTACCTATTTTGCCTCCGATATTGCCTATCATTACAACAAGTTTTTGGAACGAGGATTTGACACCGTAATCGATATTTGGGGCGCTGACCACCAGGGACACATCCCCCGAATGAAAGCAGCTATGAGAGCACTGGGAAAAGATCCTGCACAGCTCAAATTAATAATCTGCCAGTTAGTTAGCTTGCGACGTGGCAAGGAAACAGTCAGGGTGTCAAAGCGCAGTGGAGACATCATTACCCTGCGAGAGGTAGTGGACGAGGTAGGGCCAGATGCCTGCCGCTTTTTCTTCCTCTCCCACTCTACCAATAGCCAGATGGACTTTGACATGGAGCTAGCTAAGAAACAGTCAGCAGACAATCCTGTCTACTACGTTCAATATGCCCATGCTCGGATTGCCAGCATTCTCAGGTTAGCCAGTCAAAGAGACATTGATTATAGTCAGGGTAATGTCTCCATGCTTTCGAGTGAGCCGGAGCTAACCTTAATTCGACGCTTAATCCTTTTACCTGAAACAATAGAACAGGTGGCAAATACCCTCGAACCTCACCATTTGCCTTACTACGCCAAGGATTTAGCCACTGCATTTCATAGCTTTTATAAACAGTGTCGGGTGGTTTCAGAAGATGAGACACTGACCAAAGCCCGGCTCAAACTGGTCACGGCAACCCAGATTATTCTAGCAAAGGTACTCCACCTTATGGGGATGACGGCTCCTGAGAAAATGTGAGCCGGCTCTGGCTACCCACTGGCTGCCAATTTGCATTTAGACTGGCTTTATGCTAATTTCATCTTCCAAGCTTGTAGAAATATTTCTATACTCCAAGTAGATATTATATTCTCGTAAGAGGCTCAAGAAATGACTCAAATAGAACTGGCCCGAAGCGGAATTGCTTCCCCTGAGGTAAAACACGTCGCCGAAGAGGAGGGGGTAGAGATAGACTTCATCCTCCAGGGCTTGCTTGATGGCACAATCGTAATTCCAGCCAATCCCAACCACGTAGACTTAGTCCCTTGCGGCATAGGTAAAGGATTACGAACTAAAATTAACGCTAATATAGGTACATCATCGGACCTTTTTGACTTAGACACAGAACTAAGAAAACTACAAGCTGCTATTGATTATGGCAGCGATACAGTCATGGATTTGAGCACTGGCGGCGATATTTCAGCCATCAGGAAAGCCATCATCAATGCCAGCCGTGTACCGATAGGAACCGTACCTATCTACCAAGCCGGAATTGAGGCTATAGAGAAACATGGAACTATTGTAAACATGACTGTAGATGAGATTTTCAATGCACTCGAAGAGCAAGCTAAGGACGGAGTCGATTATATGACTGTCCACTGTGGTGTAACGCAAGTATCCGTGGCACGCTTGAAACAACAGGGTAGAACAACTGACATAGTCTCCCGAGGAGGAGCTTTCCTTACCGCCTGGATGCTACATAACGATGAGGAAAATCCCCTATATCAATACTACGACCGTTTATTAGACCTGGCTCTCAAATATGATTTCGCCTTAAGCCTTGGCGACAGCTTGCGACCAGGAAGTATCGCAGATGCCAGTGACCGGGCTCAGATTGAAGAGTTAATTATTCAGGGCGAACTGGTGAAATGTGCCCGGGATGCCAGGGTACAGGTTTTTGTAGAAGGACCCGGCCACCTGCCGTTAGACCAGGTCGCCAGCAATGTTCAACTGGAGAAGAACCTGTGTCATGGAGCACCCTTCTATGTCCTGGGGCCCCTGGTAACTGACATAGGCGCTGGATATGACCATATTGTCGGCGCTATCGGAGGCGCCATTGCTGCTGCCGCTGGCGCAGATTTCCTGTGCTATGTTACCCCAGCGGAACACCTTTCACTCCCAGATGTAGAAGATGTAAGACAAGGGGTGATAGCCTCCCGCATCGCCGCCCATGCTGGTGATATTGTCAAAGGTGTAAAGGGTGCCCGAGAGTGGGACCAGCAAATGTCCAGGGCTCGTAAAAACCTTGATTGGGGAACACAAGCCAGATTGTCTCTAGACCCGGAGCTTTCACAGCAAAGTCATGGTAAGATTCCCTCAACAGAAAAAACCTGCAGCATGTGTGGCAAATATTGCGCCATGGCAATAGTAGAGGAATATCTCCGAAGTCCAGCCTGTAAACATTAAGTACCACGGGTTAGAAGGAAGTGGTAAATTACCATTCCATTGGTACAGAAATATAATTCAGAGAGGGGCTTATGCATTTAATTATAGATGGCTATTCCAGTAACCAGAAAATTCTGCAGGATGAGGATTTTCTCCATAACCTGCTGGAGGATTTTCCCTCTAAAATTAATATGACCAAGATTTCACCACCCTATGTGCTTAAATATGTGGGAACAAATTCAGCAGAATGGGGAATATCCGGATTCATTTTCATCGCTGAAAGCCATATTAGCATCCACACCTTTGTTAAGGAACATTATGTCAACATTGATGTTTTTTCCTGCATGGATTTTGATGCTGACAGAGCAATTAAGGATTTGCAGGATAAATTCCAGTTAGTTAAACTGAGGACCTGCGTCATTGACCGAGAATGGTCAACTGAACCAGTTCCAATAGCCAGTTCACCGAATTATACCTACCATGGGGAATAGAGAGGAATTATTCCTGCCACCGCGAAACTTTGCCGGGCTAACACCCCCCAGCTCAGATTTGCCAACAGCTCGAGCAGTCATACTACCAGTCCCCTACGATAGCACAGCCGAGTGGCGAACCGGCACCCGCTATGGCCCTCAGGCAATCATCGATGCCTCTCGATATCTGGAGTTATACGACCTGGAGCTAGACCGCGAGATATATAAAATCGGCATTCACACCCTGCCTGAGGTAGAACCTCTCATGAACAGCCCCGAAAGCATGATAGCCAGGGTTCACCATATAGCCAGGGGATTAATACAAAAGGGGAAATTGGTAATAATGCTGGGAGGGGAACACTCACTATCTTCAGGCACAGTTCAAGCCTTCAAGGAGACATTCCCCGACCTTTCCGTGCTGCAACTGGATGCTCATACTGACCTTCGTAATGAATATTTAGGCACTAAATATGGGCAGGCTAGTGTTATGCGGCGTATCTTCGAGATTTGCCCCATCGTCCAGGTTGGTATACGCAGCCTCAGCCGAGAAGAGAAACTGTTCCTGGACCAGAACGAAATGACACCCTTCTACATGCCGGGTTCAGCATCAAATGAATTTACCATCGAGCAAATAGCAGACTCGCTCAGCGAAAACGTATATATAACCATAGATGTAGATGTCTTCGATCCCTCAATTATGCCTGCTGTAGGCACTCCAGAACCTGGTGGTATGCAATGGCAGGAAGTCCTGGACATATTAAAATTCATAGCCCTTCATAAACACATAGTTGGCTTCGATTTAATGGAATTTTGCCCCCAGGAGGGGCCAGTCTCATGCGCTTTCCTGCTGGCGAAACTGGTATATAAGCTAATCGGCTACTCTATGCCGCAATAGCGCGACGAACCTGCTCAGGAATGGAAATAAATCCTCGAAGAAATTGACATTACCCACCTATTTGCTTTATTATTTCACCTGTTGCCTGTGAGTAATATTTCTAAACCCGATTCTAGTCTGGCCGAAGTAGTTGCCGAGTTTCTAATCAGCTTGCCCCAGGAAGAGAGACAAAGGACACAGGGCAAAGTATACAAGTTCATTCACTGGATAGGCCTGCACAGAAAAGCAAATGAACTCAGCCCCCTTGATATAGCTGGCTACGCTGAGCAAATGTCCCCCTCGGAAACAAAACCAGTCAAATCTTTTCTTACCTATATCCACAAAAGAAGGCTCTGTGAGACAAATTTAACTGTCCACATACGGGTGAAGAAAGCTTCTCGCAAGGCAACTGCCCTAGCACAGCAAAACTCCAGGTCCCGGGCTACCCTGACCGCAGAGGGCTACGCCAAACTAGAATCAGAGCTGACCAATCTCAAGAGGCAGCGCTCTGATGTCACCAGGGAATTACGCAGAGCAGCAGCCGACAAGGACTTCCGCGAAAACGCTCCGCTAACAGCGGCTCGCGAGCACAAGTCGTACCTGGAAGGAAGAATCCACGAACTGGATTCAACTTTAAAATCAGCTGTAATTATGGGTAAAAGCCAGCAAACAACGAAGATAAAAATCGGAGATACCGTGATACTTCACGATTTCTCCTCGGGTAAACAACTCCATTACACCCTGGTGGACCCCCGGGAAGCAAACCCGGTCAAAGGCAGGATATCCATCGCTTCTCCTGTAGGCAAAACCCTTTTAGGTAAAGAAAGGGAACAAACAATCGAAGTAAGCGCTCCTGCTGGCACCTTCAGCTACTGCATCGAAGATATTCAGCGCAAATCCCCATAATAATGCCACTTTAAACCCCCTTACATTTTTCACTATGAATTTAAGCTCAACATTACCTCGTAGAATTCACCAGGGCTTTTATTTAAAGATAATTTCTCCATCGGGCACATGTCATGCCCGTCATGATCGCGAATATACGGCACAACCTCGGTGAAGTGATATTCGACAGCATAGCTATCTAATGTACTGGCTGCAAGCTTACTGCCCAGGGGACTGAACACCTCACTGCAATTAGCCCTGATTAGCAATAAAGCTGCAGCGTTACCCACAACCCTATCGAAGACCGTGGTGCCAGCACTGCCGGTAGCAGACCTTTTGTTATAATCGAGCAAAGGCAGCAAGCCTTCCCTGGTCGACCTGAATAGCAGTTCATTACCACCATACACCCATAGTGTATCGCCACTCACTAAAAAATCGTTATATTTATGTGTATCCATTACAACGCCCATTATACACTCTTCAGATACCGTGTCGGCAATATCACTTTTAAACTCCTGTGTCTAACTGTTATAGTAACCCAACGAGTACCAGAATGACGATGCGTCCTGCCACCTCTGAGATAAAAAAACTGCTGGAAGAGATATACTCACGACTACTTAATGAATTCGGCCACAGAAACTGGTGGCCCGGTGAGACAAGGGATGAAGTGATTATCGGTGCCATACTGACCCAGAACGTCTCATGGCAAAATGTCGAGAAAGCCATCTCTCACCTCAAACAGCATGGCCTGTTAACCCTGGAAGCTATTCATAGAACAGGCGCTGCTGAGATTGCTCCCTTAATCAAACCAACAAGGTTCTATAATATGAAAGCCAGGAAGTTAAAAAACTTCTCGGAATGGCTGTTCATCACGTATGGCGGCGACCTTGACCTGATGTTTCAATGCCATACCGGTAAACTGAGGCAAGAGATGCTCGCTATCGGCGGTCTCGGTGAAGAAACTGTGGACTCCATCCTCCTCTACGCCGGAAACAGAAAAGTGTTTGTTGTCGACGCTTACACTGTAAGGATATTCTCAAGGCTTGGCATTGCCGGTGAAAAATGGCGGTATACAGATTATCAGGAATTTTTTATGAAGCACCTGGATGACGACATATCCCTGTACAACGATTACCACGCCCAGATTGTGCGCCTCGGGATCCAGTACTGTAAGAAAACGACCCCTGAGTGTGAAAAGTGCCCTCTCAGCAGTATATGTGAGTGACATGTCAGACCAATTCTATATGGCGAGCCTACTCTATTTTGTCGGCGAGCCTACCCTATTTTATCATTGCAAGCATACCCTATTTTGTCATTGCAAGCATACCCTATTTTGTCATTGCGAGCCGAAGGCGTGGCAATCTCGCCCCACCAGATTGCCACG